>CAYGSQ010000320.1:0-4669 GCA_964352435.1 uncultured Gammaproteobacteria bacterium
CACCAGCGCTGTCCAACATGCCGGTGCCCTGGCGCTTCCGGCGAGCTGGACGGAGGGCGGTGACGACGAAGAGCAAAACGTCGTGCTGATCGTTGAGAACGGCCAGGTGCGTCTCTTCGCGAACGGTCACCCGGTGGCGCTCGACGCGCTCGACGTCAACCCCCTGCCTGCGACGCTCGTGGTTACACCACCGACGGACATGCGCTCCGACATCGCCCTCACCGGGCTGCGCGAAACACTGGCGCAACTCGATGGCGTGCAGCTGGTGCAGCTCGACACCGAATGGGTCAAACGTTTCCATGCGCTGCTGGACGTCGTGCGTCGCGGCACCTTACTCGCGGGCGTGTTGCTCGCGCTCGGGGTCCTGGTCATTGTGGGCAACACCATCCGCATGGACATCATGAACCGGCGCGCCGAAATCGAGATCGTCAAACTGATTGGCGCCAGCGACGGGTTTATTCGCCGGCCATTCCTGTACAGCGGACTTTGGTATGGCCTCGGCGGCGGACTGATGGCGGCGATTTTGCTGCTGGTGATCTTCCAGCTCATTGCGGGCCCTGTCAGCAGTCTGGCCGGACTTTATGGCAGCGACTATCGCCTGCTCGGCCTCAGCCTGCCGACCTTCGGTTTGCTGGTTCTCGGCGGCGGTGCGCTGGGCTGGATCGGGTCCTTTATTGCTGCAACGCGACATATGCGCCGGATTGAACCGGGCTAAATCACGGCCCAAACCCTTGATTCTGCCGCTAGCGGACCCAGTTACGCTGTCCGGGACGCCGTCCCTTACCTGCATGAGCCACGCAACCTACTGTTTTTAAAAGAATGATATTTCCCTCGAGCCGGGAACCGGACGCCCGTTTAGCACTCTAACGAAGGGAGTGCTAAAATCGCACTCGAAGGATATGGAGGAACTACCCTTGGCTAATACAATGGCATTAACCCCAACAGGCGACCTGCTGGCAGGCCCGCTCGGATCTGAGCGCGCTTATATCAACACGGTCACCCAGATTCCCGTCCTCGACAAACAGACGGAACAGGAACTGGCCACGCGCCTGCGTGACGGCGGCGACCTGGAGGCAGCACGACAACTCATCGTGAGCCACCTGCGTTTTGTCGTGCACATTGCCCGGGGTTACAACGGCTATGGATTGCCGTTCAGCGACCTGATTCAGGAAGGCAACGTCGGTCTCATGAAGGCCGTCAAACGCTTCGACCCGACTGTGGGCGTGCGCCTGGTGTCGTACGCCGTGCACTGGATCCGCGCTGAGATTCACGAATACGTGCTGAAAAACTGGCGCGTCGTCAAAGTGGCGACCACCAAAGCCCAGCGCAAACTGTTTTTTAACCTGCGCAAGGCCAAGAAAAACCTTTCCTGGCTGAACGAAGGGGAGACCCAGGCCGTCGCTGACGATCTTGGCGTCACCGCCGCCGAAGTTACCGAGATGGAAAAACGTCTTGGCGGTCGCGACCTGTCGTTTGATCCAGTACCAGGCAATGATGAAGACGGCGACTACGGTCCGGCCTCCTATCTGCCTGCGGAGGGCGATACACCTGAGCAGATCGTCTCGGACACGCAGTACAAGACGCAATCCGAAGCGCGCCTCGGGGCTGCGTTGCAGATTCTTGATGAGCGTAGCCGCGACATTATCGCGCGCCGCTGGCTGAGCGAGAGCAAAACCACGTTGACCGAGCTTGCAACGGAATACGGCGTGTCTGCCGAACGCATCCGCCAGGTGGAGGCCAACGCACTCAAGAAACTCAAGCAGCACATTGGCGACTAAGCGTTACAATGATTGACTGCGGCGACTACACCACGCTGCTATCATTAAGGCCCCTTTCGAAGGGGCCTTTTTTATTGTTTTGGGAGAATCACTATGTCTGTCGCACGCGTAACCGAAATCACCGCCAGCTCGTCCAAGGGCTTTGAAGATGCTTGCCGTAAAGGCATCGATCGCGCGAGTAAAACTCTCGACGGCATCACCGGTGCCTGGGTCGAAAGCCAGAAAGTGGTCGTCGATAATGGCAAAGTCAGTGAGTACCGCGTCAACATGAAAGTGACGTTCATCCTCAAAGACTAACGTCTGACGCTATCCACGAAGCGGCAGGGACGCCGCTTCTACTGATAGCGCTCGCCGTTGTGCGCGATCCAGCCGCCTTCCTTGCGGCCTCTGGGGTCATGGTGCGTCCAGTGCACAACGCCGCCTTTATTGTTCCACTCAAATTCGCCGCGAAACTGTACCGCATCGCCGTTGGACAACGGGACGCGCGGCGCCAGATCAATGTTGTGCGCAATCAATATGGAATGACCGTTGGCCAAACGCACAATAAAGCGCTGGTGCCGGGAGCCTTTTTCATCATCACTGAGCGTACGCTCAACCCGCCCGCCGCTGACGACCCACAGATCTGAACGCTGCGCTTCATACGCCGCAACAATGCGATCGGCATCGTCGACTCCGCCGACGGCGGGTGACGGCTCATTCGCCGCTTGATAGACCAGGGCAACAATCGCCACCACCAACACGGCAATGCCGCGTACAAATAATTTCAGGTTCTTCATAGGGCGCGCATCATACGCCAATGGCGCGAGATTTTTTACGCACATAGATTGATTTGGTGACCTCAGCCACCTGTTCGCCCGCGTCGTCGACCACATTCACCACGGCGTCGATAAAATACTTGTCGCCGGTGGCCGTTGCCGCACGGATGTCTGCAAGCATCGCGTCATCAATTCGAAACTGCGCGTAGACGGCGCCCTTGCCCGGTGCCACAAACTTGATCCCGGCGGCCGCATCCCATACCCGGAAATCGCGGCCGAGCAGCTGTACCAGCAGCAGCGTAAACATGGGGTCAGTCATCGAAAACAGGCTGCCGCCGAATGCGGTGCCAAAGAAATTGCGGTTATACCAACGCAGCGCGAGGCGGACATCTGCCTCGCGCCAGTCGGTACTAATGCGCATGATCTTGATACCCGCCCCGATGTAGGGCGGGTATAGATTCAGAGCCCAGCGCAGGCGCGCCGGCGTGTTGATCAGCCGCGCGAACATCTCCTGCCCGCATCTAGCTCGCGGTCAGCGGCACCAGCGTAATTTCAACGCGTCGGTTCATTTGCCGACCGTCGTCGGTGTCGTTGCTGGCAATCGGGTAGTTCGAACTAACGCCCAAGGTCTCGATACGCTGACCCATTACTTCGTTGGCGGTCAGGTAATCCGCCACCGCGACGGCACGTGCGCGGGACAACGGACCATTGATCGACTCGCTGCCGGTGCTGTCCGTGTGACCCACCACTTCGACCAGCGTTTTTTCGTTCTTGCTGATCACGCGCGCCACGGCGCCCAAGACTTCAAACGAGCTGGCACGCACCTGTGATTTGCCGGTTTCGAACGTCAATCGACCCGGCATGGCCAGCACGATGTTATCGCCCTGACGCTCGACCTGGACGCCCGTATTGGCCAGCTCCTGACGCAGCTGCGCTTCCTGCACGTCCATGTAATAACCAATGCCCGCGCCGGTCAGCGCGCCAATACCGGCACCCAACAATGCACGCTGACGTCGCTCGCGACTGTCGCTGCCCGAAATGACGCCAGCAAGTGCGCCCACGCCGGCACCAATTAGCGCGCCTTTGGTCGCTTTCGCCGTTTGTTTTTCGCCCGTGTAGGGGTTGATCGTCGTACATGCGGTCAATCCTGCGACCAGAACCACGATTAGCAATTTGTTCATATTCATCAGTAGAATCTCCTTTCAGGCGTCGGATGGGGTGACGCCGCGGCGATCATTGCCGCGCAGCCACGTCTGGTCAAGGTGTCGCTGATTTGACACAGTTGGCGCCCGTTAATTCCTCGGCCAACTGTCATAAACTCACGCGAAATCCGGTCTATTTCCCTATGAACGCACACAAACGCAAAGAATGGCTCAAAACAGGCCTGCTAATCGGGCTGTTTGTGGTCGTCATCAACTGGCAAACGCTGGCCGACCGCGCGCGCGGGGCCGTCGAATACAATGCGCAGCGCGCCGGGCCGGTGGTGGTGTTCAGCACCGCATGGTGTGGTTATTGTAAAAAGACCAAGCATTTTCTGAATACCCACAACGTGCCTTACCAGGAACGCGATATCGAGGAATCTGCCGCCGCGGCCGACGCCTTTGCGCGTCTGGGCGGACGCGGTGTGCCACTGGTGCTGGTGGGCGATCAGGCCATCCACGGGTATAGTCTGGGCCGACTGCGCGCCGCGCTGGAATGCGCTGACTGTCAAGACGCAGAAACCGTACGCTGAGGAGAGCCCACATGGCCATGCGACCCGTTCAGGACTGGCTCGACGAATACGGCGAAAGCCACGTCAATCCCATTAATAAGACGCTGCACTGGATTTGCGTACCGTTAATCGTGCTGTCGCTGATCGGCGCGCTGTGGTCGTTACCGGTGCCCACCGCCTTCATGGAGATATCGCCAATGATGAACTGGGGCCTCCTGTTCATCCTGGCCTCCATTGTTTACTACTTCATTATGTCTATTCCGCTGGCGCTGGGCATGCTGTTGCTCATGGCGCCGGCCATCGCACTGCTCAACTGGGCCGCCGCGCTGGACATGCCCCTGTGGCTGCTGTCGCTTGGCGTCTTCGTCCTCGCGTGGGTTGGCCAGTTTATTGGCCACATCTATGAGGGCAAACGACCGTCCTTC
>CAYGSQ010000320.1:4679-4946 GCA_964352435.1 uncultured Gammaproteobacteria bacterium
TCTTCAAAGACTTGCAGTTCCTGATGATCGGCCCGATCTGGCTGCTGGGGTTTGTTTATCGACGCCTCGGCATCCGCTACTAGTGCCGCGCACGAACCCTTCAATTCGCTCTACGAATCGCTGTAACGGCAGACAAAACCCGCTATGATTGGGCGGTTTTTTGCTGCCCTGATCATCTGAGGTCAAGTCCATGTCCCAAGCCGCCGAACACGCCGCGCAAACCCGCGCGACCAAACTGTCCCTCGATCCAATGGATCTGTATGACAT
>CAYGSQ010000321.1:0-4936 GCA_964352435.1 uncultured Gammaproteobacteria bacterium
TTATTGTGAGTATTGCGTTCCAGCCAGCTCGCAAGGATAACCTGTGCCGCCAGTTTGTCGACATCGCCACTTTGTGCCCGACGCTTGCGACCGGCTCGGCGTGCGTTACGAATCATGTCCTCGGCTTCGTTGGACGTATGGCGCTCGTCCACGCGCTCGATCGGCAGGTTGAATTCGTGCGCCAGTTTGCGCGCAAAACGATCAGCCGCGCGGCTCATCGGATTTTCCTTGCCTTCGAGGTTGAGCGGGGCGCCGACAATAAGGCGCGAGGGCTGCCATTCCCGAATGAGGTGGCCGATGGCGACGTAGTCCGGGCCGCTGTCCGGATTGTGCAGGGTGTCCAGCGCATTGGCGGTACCCAGCATCAGGTTGCCGACCGCGATGCCGATGCGTCGCAGTCCGAAATCAAATGCCATGAGCGTTTCATTCGCGGCCATCTAGGGGCCGTATGCGTCGCAGGTCACGAGTGGCCGGCCACCGTGGATATTGCGCTTGGGTCGATGCCAAGCAGTCGTGTGGCGGCATCCCAGCGATCTTCGATGGGCGTCTGGAAAATCAGCTCATCGGAGCTTTCGACGCTGAGCCAGGCGTTGTCGGCCAGTTCAGACTCCAGCTGGCCGGCCGTCCAACCCGCGTAGCCCAGCGCAAACAGCGCGTGCTGTGGGCCACTGCCGCCCGCCATGGCTTCCATGATGTCGCGCGAAGTCGTCAGTGACAGCCCGCTGCCGAGCGTCAATGTCGACTCCCACTCTTGTTCATCGGCCTCGTGTAAGACAAAGCCGCGGCTGGTGGCGACCGGACCGCCGTGCATGACGGGCTGCTCCGGGATGTCAGCGCTGCCTTCGGCCAGCGACAGGTGTTCGAACACGTCGCCCAGCATGAGGTTCGTGGTTTTGTTGATAATCAGGCCCAGCGCGCCCTCAGCGCTGTGTTCGCAAATCAGCGTCACAGAACGTTCGAAATTGGGGTCTGCCAGGCTGGGCATGGCAATCAGAAACTGGTTGGCCAGGGTCGCGTATTCGCTCATGCCCCTTATTATTAGGCCGCACCTCTTTGCAGGCAAGGTGTGCGCGACGAAGCGTTGATTGCGCAGTGGTTTTTTGCGCGCCGCCCTACGGTGTGGGCGCCGCTGCGCGCACGCTCGAGCCCTGACGCGCGCCATCGACAAATTGCCATACGTAAACAAAACGCATCACATCGTAGTCGCGCTTCACCTCGGGTGGAAAAGGGTCGAACGGTGATGCCAGGCGCACGATGCGCATCGCGGACTCGTCGATACGTGCATGGCTGGAGGTCTCGCGCACGCGTACGTCGTGCAATGCGCCGTCGGAGCGAATAGCCACCTCGAGCGTGGGATTGCCGGTAAGCCCCTTGAGCAATTCGTCGTTGGGGAAATTGAGCGTGCCGACCTGCTCGATTTTTTTCTTCCACAGCGCGAGGTAGCGCGCCACGTTCGACTGACGCGTATTGACCGCGACGTACAGCTCACGCACGTCTTTGCTGTGCAGCTCGGTAACCTGGTCAATTTCGTCAACCAATTCGTCTTGCGCGGCCTGCGCGCGCATCAGTTTGGCGCGGGCGCTGGCATCTGCTTCGTCTTGATTGGGTTCTTCCAGCGCACGTACGGAAAATCGTGACAGCGCTTTGGCAGCGACCAGGCTAACGCTGTCGGGTGAGGTTTCGCGCAGCTGCTCTTTCAGAACGCTGCCGTCCTCTGCCCCCTGGTTGTTGGCGAGTCGTTCAACGGCCATTTGCGAGCGTGCACGCACGTTGTCCGTCGTCGTGCCCGAGCCGCTCAGGCTCTGTTCGGCAAGATACAGCGCTTCATCCGGCGTCAGGTCTTTCTGGGTTTTACTTTGCACCAGCACCACTTCAAGACTTGGGGCCGCCTGGCTCATGCTTGGGAGCAGGCCGGTAAAACTGACGCCCATAATCAGCAATCCGTGCGCAAGTGACGCGACGAATAGTGTCGTAACCAAGCGATCCTGGCTGGCTGTGGCGGCGTGCTGCAACGCGGCGGTTCCTTGAAAGGTTGGCGTGAGTATAGCTAGTGTCGACGGGGGCTACGAGGGAACTGCTTAACACAATTGTGATTTGAGTCCGCGGTTGCGACGGCCGCGCCGGGCTGGGTCGTCGCCGCAGTGGATTCAGTCGTTGAATTGTTGCATCTGGTTGATGGCCGCAGGACGGGCCAGAATATCGATGCTATTGCGATTTATTCCCGATAATTGTCGAATTTGGCCGATCTTTTGACCATATGGCTCGCCAGTGCGCCGGGCGCGTGCGGGTCGCGGATCACCACCCGTCACGGTGGGCCGGCACGGTCACCGCTCGGGGCATGGCTTCAGGCCGTGTCGAGATGCTTGACCAGTGCCGTCATCAAATCGCCGGCGATATCCAGATCGAACGCGGTGTCGAGTTCGCGAATGCAGGTGGGGCTGGTCACATTGATCTCGGTGACGCGATCGCCAATGACGTCCAGGCCGACGAACCACAGGCCTTTCTCGACCATTTTCGGTGCAACCGTGCGTGCGATACGCCAATCGTCGTCGCTTAACGGTTGCGGTACGCCGCGGCCCCCTGCGGCCAAATTGCCACGGGCCTCGCCCTTGGCCGGCACGCGAGCCAGGCAATAGGGGACGATGTCACCGTTAACAATCAATATTCGCTTGTCGCCCTCACTGATCTTGTCGATGAACCCCTGGGCCATGGCGAATTGCTGGTCAGTGTTCGTCAGCGTCTCGAATATGACGCTGCGATTCGAATCACCTTCATTGACCACGAAGATGGATTTGCCACCCATCCCGTCGAGTGGCTTGACCACGATTTTCCCGTGTTCTTTCAAGAAGTCGGTCATCCGCGCCATCGAGCGGGTGATGAGCGTGGGTGGGCACAGCTGTGGAAACCACGCCGTGTACGCCTTTTCATTCACGTCGCGCAGGCTCGCGGGTGAATTGACCACCAGTGCGCCGGCCATTTCGGCACGTTCGAGTATGTAGGTGGCGTACACGTATTCCATGTCAAACGGCGGGTCCTTGCGCATCAGCAGCACGTCGAGGTCGCCCAGATTGACGTCCTGAGCGGTGCCCAGTTCGAACCAGTGGTCATTGTCGTCGTACACGGTCAGGGCCTGGCCACTGCCTATGGCCACGCCGTCACGAAGGTTCAGGTCATCCAGGGTGAAGTACACCAATTCGAAGTCGTGTCTCTGGGCGGCGAGCAGCATGGCAAGGGTTGAGTCTTTGTACGGCGCAATGCGCTCGATGGGGTCCATGATGACGCCGAGACGACGCGAGGCTGTGGTCATAAAAATCGCTCCAATGAATGGGTGCAAGTATGAACTGTGAGCAATGAAATGGCAGGCTTGTGCGCAATATGATAAAACGTTCGGTCTGTTACCGATACTTTCTTATTTTTCAGTAAAGTATCTCCGCCGGCAGGGTGATTGGGCCGCGTCAGGTGCGTCTTAGGGGCGCGCAGGTTGCACCACGCTGCAGGCTTTCGCGCCATTGGGCGCTGTCGTGACCAGAGCAAAACTATTTTTGGTCGCATAGGGCATTACCATGAGGACATCCATGAACGCTGCCGAGCAAACTACGTTGACAGGTCTGAAAGTGCTGGTCATCGATGACAGCAAGACCATTCGGCGCACGGCGGAAACGTTGCTTACCAAGGAGGGATGCGAAGTGTTCACCGCGACCGATGGATTTGACGCGTTGTCGAAAATAGCGGACCACCAACCGGACATTGTTTTTGTCGACATCATGATGCCGCGTCTGGACGGGTATCAAACGTGTTCGCTAATCAAAAACAATACCGTGTTTCGGACCACGCCGGTCATCATGCTGTCCAGCAAGGACGGTTTATTTGATCGTGCGCGCGGCCGCATTGTTGGTTCGGAGCAGTATCTGACCAAGCCGTTTACCAAAGACGAATTGATCGGCGCGATCGAACGACACGTGGAGCGCTAATATGCAGCTCGTACTTATCGTCGACGACTCGCCGACCGAGGTGCATGTGCTGCGCCAGGCGTTGGAAGAAAATGGCTACGCCACCGTCACCGCACAAAACGGCAACGAGGGCATCTCGCTGGCGCGCGAACGCAAGCCAGATCTTATTTTGATGGACGTGGTCATGCCCGGCCTGAACGGCTACCAGGCAACGCGTCGCCTGCACAAGGATCCGGAGACGGCATCAATTCCCGTGATCATGGTGACGACCAAGAGCCACGAAACAGATCGCATCTGGGGTATGCGTCAGGGGGCCGTTGATTACATCGTCAAACCTGTCGATACGGCGGAGTTGGTTGAACGTGCTCGCGCGGCGCTGGCAGCCTGAGCATGACGGAGGTTACCCAAACACCCCTGCGCGAATTGGCGACCACCCCGTTTGCGATGCTGCTCGAAATGGAGCGACGTGCGCAGGTGGGTTATGCGACCGTTGATCGGGCTGATCAGTGGGTGGGGGTTGGCCTGCGCGTGGGCGATGATAGCTATGTCGTGCCGCGCGAACAAATTCGCGAGGTCATGAAAAAACCCATGCTTACGCGTATTCCGGGTGCGCAGTCATGGCTGCTGGGCCTGGCCAACGTGCGCGGTCAGCTGATGCCAGTGGTTGATCTGAAAATTTTGTGCGGTTTGGGCGCGACGCCGACCGAGCGCAGCACGCGCGTCGTGCTGGTTAATACCGATGACGTACCGATGGCGGTGGTGGTCGATGAGGTGTTCGGCTTTCGCCGCTTTGCACCCAACGATCAGCGTGATCACGTTGCGGATACTGCACCGGGTGCAAGCCTGTCCGAGTTCGTCGACGGCGAATTTGAACGCGACGGCAAGCACTGGCCGGTGCTCAGTTTTTTAAAAGTGATTCAGAGCCCCAGGTTGCTCAGCGCCGTTTAGCGCGCACGCAACCGATGTTCCTGACAACAAGCGGATGA
>CAYGSQ010000322.1:0-4934 GCA_964352435.1 uncultured Gammaproteobacteria bacterium
ACCGGCAAGCGCCCAGATCGATTCGGACTTTACCGATGGTAACGTCACGTCGCAGGGTAGTGGCGGCAGTCGGGTAGCGACCGGCAGCACGACTGTGACGATTCAGGGCGCGGCTGACCCACAGGTTGTGGCGCCTGCGACAGGATCGACCGACGAAGATTCCACCATTGTTTTCAGCGGCGCCAACCAAATTCAGGTTTACGATGGGATTATGTCCGTCGATTCGCCTATGCAGGTGACACTCTCGGTTGCGAACGGCACGCTGACACTTGCCGGCACGACCGGGATTACGTTTATCGAGGGCGCAGATGGCGCGTCAACGATTGTTATCGAAGGCCTGGAAAGCGATCTCAATGCGGCGCTGGACGGCTTGATCTTTGCGCCAGACGCGGACTACAACGGTGCGGATACGCTGACCGTTACCACGGCATTGGCGGCAGAACTGGTTGGCAACTATACCTTTGCAGGCGGTACGGCAGCGGATCAGAGCAACGGCACTTCGCAGGATGGCACCATTGTTAATGGCACCACCGTGGTGGACGGGACGCGCGGCGAGGTGCTTAGTCTCGATGCGCAGGGCGAGTACGTAGAAATTGCGTCTGAGTTCGGCCAACCTTCCGACGTAACGTTGGCCGCGTGGGTGAATCTGTCAAGCGCAGCATCCGAGGCTGGAGAAGTCATTTCAATCGGCAATGCCGTTGCGTTGCGTGTCAATGACACTACCCATGGTGTTACGGCGTATTTCTATGACGGCTCGTCGTTTAACTTCGTCGGTGCGGATTTGGATTTCACAGACGACGCATGGCATCACATTGCGTTTTCATTTGACGACTCCGCCAATACACAGACTCTCTACATCGACGGGATTGCGGTAGCAACAGCCTCCAGTACCAGCTCAATTGACTACAACACAGGGTTTTCCAACACCCGCATCGGTGCTCACGTTAATGACGGTGACACGAATTTCGACTTCGATGGGCTGATTGACGACGTGCGCGTGTACACGCGTGCGCTGACCGCCGATGAAATCGCCGCACTGGCAACGGATGTCACCGAGGCCACCGCAAGCGTCACCATCACGGTAGACGCCGTTAACGATGCGCCGGTGCTAACCAGCGCGACCGGCGGCGGAACCTATAATGAAAACTCGTTCGGTACGTATTTCCACAACACCCTGACCATTACCGACATCGATAGCCCGAGCTTCGACGGTGGGCAGGTCACGGTCTCCATCACCAACAACGGCGAAAGCACCGATCGACTCATCGTGCGCGACGGCGGCAACGTTTCGGTCTCCGGCTCCGATGTGCTCTACGATTTTGGAGCTGGAGACGTGATTGTCGGGAGTATTGCCGGTGGCATGGGGGATGCAGATCCCCTGGTTATCACATTCAACGCGTCGTCGGATGCCGTTAGCGTCGAAGCGGTCGCGCAGCAAGTGGCATTCATGAGCATCAGCGACAATCCGTCAGAACTGCAGCGCTCTCTGTCGATGGTGGTGACCGACGATCAGGGCGCGTCAAGCGCCACGGCGGCGCGCGTGATGAATGTGATCGCCCAAAACGATGCGCCCGTGGTCGATCTGGACGCAGATGATTCTTCGGCCGCGGGTGTCGATTTCTCAACGAGTTGGACGGAGGGTTTAGGGCCGGTAGTGCTCGCAGATAACGATGCGTCCGTGGTGGACCCCGACAGCGGCACGCTTGTCTCACTCACGGTCACCATCACCAACCTGCTCGATGGCGCAGCAGAATCACTGGCGGCCGACACCACGGGCACATCCATCACCGCTGCTTACGATGCTGTTACGGGCATCCTCACGCTGAGCGGAGCTGACACGGCCGCCAACTATCAGCAGGTGTTGCGGACCGTTGCCTACGACAACAGTTTCAGCAACCCCACTGAAACGGCGCGCGTGATCACGTTTGCAGCCAGCGATGGCGTTGACACGAGCCCCATAGCGACCACAACGCTGACCATGGCTGCGGTTACCCCCGCTGGCGTGACGATTACCGCCGGTCAGACCAGCGGCATCGGAGTGCAAACGACTGTCAGCGACCTGGCGGCCGATGGTTTAGGCACCTACTTGAGTCAAGCGGTCGCGGTCGACGCGGCCGGCAACTCGGTGGTGGTCTGGACCGCCGCCGACCCAGCCGCAGACGGCGACGGGCTTGCCGTGATGGCGCGTCTGATTGACGCAAGCGGCAATGCCATTGGCGGCGAGTTTCTTGTCAACACGACGGCAAGTGGCGATCAGGCATACGCCAACGTGGCGATGGACGACGACGGCAATTTCGTCGTGATCTGGACCAGTGACGGTCAGGATGGCGATGGCGCCGGCATTTACGCCCCGCGCTTCGACGCCAGTGGCACGGCGCTTGGCACGGAGTTTCTCGTCAACACAACGACGACCGGTGATCAGGAAATCCCCGCGATCAGCATGGCGGGCAATGGTGACTTTGTCGTCATTTGGAGTGGCGAGGGTGCCGATGATACGCAAGGGATGTACGGGCAGCGCTATAGCGCCAATGGTGTAGCTCAGGGCGCCGAGTTTCGAATTAGCGAAGATATCGCCTCCGACCAGCGTTTTGGTGCAGTGGCAATGGATGACTCGGGCAATTTCACCGTTACCTGGTCAAGCAATGGTCAGGATGGTTCATCTCAAGGTGTTTACGTGCGCAGTTTTGACGCTGCGGGTAACGCGCTGGGTGGAGAGGAGCAGGTCAATACTTTCACGACGGACCGTCAGTGGTTGTCCAGCGTCGCCGTAAATGACAGTGGCGAGTACGTGGTGGCGTGGCGCGACGACGGGCAGGCCGGCGACATCTACATGCAGCTCTACAACGCGGATGGATCAAAAAACGGCGCGGAGACGCAGGTTCCGAGCGCGACAGCCGGCGGTGGTAATTATGTTCAAGCCGCGATCGATGATGCCGGAAATGTCACGCTTGTTTGGCAGGACTTTGTGGATTCGAATGACTACGCCATCGTCGCGCGGCAGTTTGATGCCAGCGGCACGCCGCTCGGCGCGCAGTTTGTTGTGAACACGCACGAAGAGTTTTATCAGGAATATCCAGCTATTGCGATGACCGGAGACGGTCAGTTTGTGGTGGTGTTCACAGACTATGATGCGAACGGCGACGGCGAAGAGACGATCGAGATGCGGCGCTTCGGTGCCGCAACCACCGAAGCGGGCGGTACGGCCAGTTTTGATTTCGTGCTCGATTCTCAGCCGACGGACGATGTCACGATTACGTTGTCGATGCCCGATGGCACAGAGGGCACGCTGTCGACGACGACGCTGACCTTCACCAGCGCGAACTGGAACGTCGCACAAACGGTGACCGTCACGGGTGTTGATGACGCGCTGGCGGATGGAAATACCACACATCTATTGGTCACAAGTACGGCCAGCAGTCTGGATTCGCGCTACAACGGCCTGGAAGTTCGTGATGTCCTGGTGACCAATCTGGACGATGAACCGGCACTCGATCTTGACGCTGATGACTCAGTAGCGGGCGGGGTTGATTTTGCTGCGACCTGGACCGAGAACGCGGGCCCGGTGGCAATCGTTGATAGTGATGCGACGCTCGCAGACCCGGACAGCACCAATCTGACGGCCTTGACGGTGACGATTGCCAATATGCAGGACGGCGCAGCCGAGATCCTGGCAGCCGACACGACCGGCACTTCTATCACCGCCAACTATGACGCGTTGACAGGTGTGCTATCGCTGACCGGCGTCGACACGGTTGCGAACTACCAGCAAGTACTGCGCACGGTCACCTACAACAGCACGTCAGAGGCGCCGAGCAGCACGGCGCGCGCGATCAACTTTGTCGCCAGCGATGGCACCAATGCCAGCCCGGTTGCAACGACCACGTTGAGCATCGTGGCGCTGGATGATACCGCGATCATCAGCGGTGATGTGAGCTACAGCGGCGATGAGGGTGACATGGTCGGTGGCGACTTGGAGGCCTCGGATGTTGATGGCCTGACTGATGGAACGTATTTTGCGGTGACCTCAGCAGCGGCTAACGGCACGGCCGCCATTGATCAAGAAACGGGTGTCTGGACGTTTACACCTACCGATACGAATTGGTATGGCTCGGACAGCTTCACAGTTACCGTCACCGACGACTTGGGCGGCACGACCGAGCAGATCGTCAACATTACGCTCGCGAATGTTGATGATCCGGCCGTGATTTCGGGAGACATCAGTTTCACCGGTAACGAGGGCGATACAGTTGGCGGCGACATGGACGCCGGTGATGTCGACGGTCTGACTGACGGGACGTATTTCACGGTGACCGCGGCGGCGGCCAACGGCACCGCAGCGATTGATTCCGCGACCGGCGTGTGGACGTTTATGCCGACGGATTCAAACTGGTTTGGCAGCGATAGCTTTACCGTCACCGTTACCGATGACCAGGGCGGCACGACGGAGCAGATCGTCAGCATTACGTTGGCCAATGTCGATGATCCCGCGATCATCACCGGCGATGTGAGCTACACCGGGGATGAAGGTGGCACGGTTGGCGGCGATATGGACGCCAGCGACTTGGATGGTTTGACCGACGGTACGATTTTCTCCGTAACCGCTGCGGCCACAAATGGCACCGCAGCGATTGATCCGGCGACGGGTGTGTGGACCTTCACACCCACTGATTCCAATTGGTTCGGTACAGACAGCTTTACGGTAACGGTGACCGATGACGAGGGCGGCACGACCGAACAGATCGTTAGCATCAGTTTGGCCAACGTGGACGATCCCGCGATCATCACCGGAGATGTGAGTTACACCGGCGACGAAGGCGACACGGTCGGTGGCGATATGGACGCGTCGGATGTCGATGGCCTGACTGACGGTACGATTTTCTCGGTCACTGCGGCAGCGACCAATGGCTCGGCGGCCATTGATCCGGCCACCGGCG
>CAYGSQ010000323.1:0-4908 GCA_964352435.1 uncultured Gammaproteobacteria bacterium
GCTTCGTCGTTGAGTACCGCGATGCGCTCAATGACCTCTTGCGCGTCGGTCAGGCACTCAATGCCGACCGCGCCCTGGGCCGCGGCGGGTAGTGATACCTCAGGCTCCAGGTACTGGGCAATGCGCTCGCCGTAGCCAAGTCGTTTGAGTCCGGCGGCGGCTAAAATAATGGCGTCGTAGTCGCCGGCGTCGAGTTTGGCCAGGCGCGTGTCGACGTTGCCACGCAGCGGTTTGATGATGAGATCGCTACGCTTGTGCTTGAGTTGCGACTGGCGGCGCAAACTGGAGGTGCCGACGATAGCACCCTGCGCCAGTGCGTCGAGACCGCCTTCAAGCGGGGTGACCAGCGCGTCGCGCGGATCTTCGCGCGGCAAAACCGCGGCGATTTGAAAGCCGTCCGGCATCTGCGCCGGCACGTCTTTCATTGAATGCACGGCGAGATCGGCGCGGCCTTCAAGCATCGCGACTTCCAGCTCCTTAATAAAGAGCCCCTTGCCGCCGATCTTGGCCAGCGAGGCGTCGAGGCGCTGATCGCCTTCGGTGGTCATGGGGACCAGCTCGACGACCAGGTCTTTGTGGGCGTTGCTTAGAAGCTTGGCGACCCACTGGGCCTGCCACAGGGCCAGCCGACTATTGCGGGTGGCGATTCGAAGTACTTTGCTCATGTGGGTATTGTCTCAGAAATTAGCCCGCGCGGATCAATTTCCGCAGGCTGGCGACGTGACGGCGGCTAATCGCCAGCGTCTTGTCACTGCCGTGCACCAGGGCGCAATAAGAACCGTCTTTTTGTTTTTCGATTGCCCGCAGGTGCCCGATGGCGATCAAAGCGTTGCGGTGAATACGAAAGAACACGTCGTTGCCAAACTCCGTTTCAATGGCTTTAAGTGACTCATCAATGAGCACCTCTTCGTTCAACAGACCGACCGCAACATACTTTTGATCTGCCAGAAAGTACAGGACATCGCTGACCGGTATCAATCTCAGGCGGTCGCCAATGCGCGCGCTCAGATGGGTACGGACGTGGGGCTCGTCCACCTCTTCGCGCAGGGCGTCGAGCTGGTTGGCCGTCAATTTGCGGGCGTGTTCCAGGGCTCGCTGCAGGCGCTCGCGGCGTACCGGCTTCATTAAATAGCCGACGGCCTGGGCGTCAAACGCGTCCAGCGCGTATTCATTGAAGGCCGTGGCGAAGATAACGGCGGGGGCCGTGTCGCTGTCGGCCAGATGTCGGGCGGCCTCGATGCCATCCATGCCGGGCATGCGAATGTCCATCAGGGCGATGTCCGGGCGGTGGGCTTCACTTGCGGCGATGGCGGCCTCACCGTTGCCGGCCTCCGCTACCACTTCATAGTCTTCGAGCTCTTCGAGCAGTCGTCGCAGGCGGTCGCGCGCAGGTTTTTCATCGTCGACAATCAGAACTTTCATGATTCGGACTCAATCTTTGGAATCCACAGCGTCACCCGGTATTCGTCATTTTCGGGGCCGGCGTTGATTTTGGCCGGTCGATCATAGGCCAGTTCCAGCCGCTGGCGAATGTTCTGCAGCGCGATGCGATTGCCCGACTTGCGCTTCACGCCGCCGCCCGGTGGCAGCGGATTGCGGATATCGATCTCAAAGCCTTTGCCGTGATCGCGCCCGGAGATGGTAATGGTGCCGCCCTCCGGCAGGTTTTCGATGCCGTGGTAGATGGCGTTTTCGAGCAAAGGCTGAATGCACAGGCCGGGCACCAGCGCACGCATCGGCAAGTCTTCCACATCCCACACCACGTTCAGACGCTCGCCCAGGCGCAGTGCCTCAATACGTTGATAGATGCGCGTCATTTCCAGCTCTTCCTTGAGCCGTATCTTGTGGGCCGCGTCGGCCAGTGATGAGCGAAACAGGTCGGCCAGGTCTTCGACCGCCTGTTCGGCCAGGCGCGCGTCACTGCGGGTCAGCGACGCAATGGTGTTCATGCTGTTAAACAAAAAGTGCGGCCGGATACGCGCCTGCAACGCGCTGATGCGCGACAGGGCCTGCAGCTCGACGTTCTTGCGCCACTGGTGGGTGACGTAAAAGTAGCGCAGCAAAAGCGCCGATACGATGACGCTGATGCTGACATTACGAAACAGAAACACACCGGCGCTGCTGGGCTGCAAAAGCGTGTTGGGGCGCTGACCAAAAAAATAGTGGCCCAGTGCGAGGGTCAAAATGGAGATCAGAGCGGTTGTGCCGACCAGCAAGACGCCAGCAAGCAGGCTGGCCGACGGTACGGACCAGCGCGCCAGCCAGGGTTTAGCTGCGCACAACAGTGCCGCGCTGCCGAGGCCGACCCACAGTAAAAAGAGTGAGGCGCGGGCGAGATGCAGCCAGAAATCGGTGATCGCCCGAAACTGGGAAAGAGAGAGAACGATCGCAACAAATTCTGCGATGAGGACGACGGCCAGCACCATGCGGCCGGAACAAAAATCGGGCAGGTAGCTGTCGCGGGTTTCGTGCGGGTCCGACGGCATGGCCGAACCTTACCATTTAATGGCGGTATGGAAGCCTAATTGCACCACTCGCTGACGTCCGCCTCGGCTTTGGTGCGGCGGGCGGTGGTCTCGTCTTTGTCCAGATAGCGGCGGCCGCCGCCCTCGTCCGGGACATAGAGTCGACGCGCGTTGAGAATGCTGGCCAGTGCGGCGCGGGCCCGGCGGCAGTTTTCGGCGTAGCGATCGGCATTGACCGCGTCGGTGGCGCTGTGGCTGGCGGCTGTGGCTTTCGCCGCCGCCCGCAGTTGTTTTTCCTCGATACGCGCGCGTTTTGCTTCAACAATGCGGGCGCTGTCGGTAGTGCGCGTCTTGACGCCGGACGGCTCAGCGTTGTCGGCAAGCGGTCGGTCCGAGTAGTGCACGTTGCCCTCGGTGTCGGTCCATTGAAATACCTCACGGTCATCGGCGCTGGCGAGCGCGGCGAGTGCGGTAAGAAGTGTGGCAAAAATCAGGCGTGACAACATGGGATTTCCTGCTTGCAAGTCGTGGTCGTGGGCGCAATCCGAACCCTCATGTTTGCACAAGATGCGGGCGCTGATCTGTGACCCGGGTCACAGGCCGCTTGAAATTATTGCAACGCCGCAATGGATACGCTTTGTGGGCCTTGCATAACGTCGGCGTGCCGGCCCAAACCGCCCCTAAGCGCTGGTAACGCGGGGTTACAGCGCCGTGGAGCCGGATTCGCCCGTGCGGATCCGGATGGCCTGCGACAGCTCCGTGACGAAAATTTTGCCGTCGCCAATCTTGCCCGTGTGGGCGGCGTTGGTGATCGCTTCGATGACTTGCTCGACGCGTTCGTCATCCACGGCAATCTCGATCTTCATTTTGGGCAGAAAATCGACCACGTACTCGGCGCCGCGGTACAGCTCCGTATGGCCTTTCTGGCGGCCAAAGCCTTTTACTTCAGAGACGGTAATGCCCTGAACGCCGACCTCGGCCAGCGCGTCGCGCACGTCGTCGAGTTTGAACGGTTTGATGATGGCGGTGATCATTTTCATACGAGTGGTCCTCGCGGCGTTTCGGGCGAACAGAATACCGGAGTCCCGGTCCCTTGGCTACGTGGGGCCTGGATCCGGCAAGCGGCCGTTTTTTGCCATTTCGGCCCATTATGCCGTGTGCTCAAACGGTGTTCGATTCGCTATGATGGGTCCCAAGATTCATCCCAAGGAGGTTCCATGGAACCCGGACTGATAGACGATCTGGCCAAACGCCTGGCCGCGCGCCTGCCCGAGGGGCTGGGCCATATGCATGAAGACCTGCAAACCAATTTCAAGTCGGTGTTGCAAAGCGGGCTGGGCAAGCTCGATCTGGTCACGCGCCGCGAGTTCGACGTGCAGCGTCAGGTGCTTGAGCGCACGCGCGAGAAACTCGATGCGCTGTTAAAGCGCCTGGACGAGTTGGAAGGCAAAGGCTGAATTGATGCATCACGCCAGGGACGGCGTGAGCAACTCAAACCTGTCGCCACTTTGTCATCTCGGCAAGGTTGCTGTGCTGTGTGAGTGGCTCTGACATGCGCCTGGCCACGGTGCTGACGCGCAGCACGCTGGAACTGTCGGCGCCGCAGGTGCGAGTCGAGGTTCACATCAGTGAAGGGCTGCCCAAGATGACCATCGTGGGGCTGGCCGAAACCACGGTCAAAGAGAGCAAGGAACGCGTCCGGGCCGCCATTCAAAATTCCCGGTTTCAGTTTCCCTCGGATAAACGCGTCACTATTTCGTTAGCGCCGGCGGCGTTGCGTAAAGAGGGTGGCGGGTTTGATTTGGCGATTGCGCTGGGACTGTTGGCCGCCTTTGGCAAGGTGCCGCTCACTATTCCAGGCGACGTTGAATTCGCCGGCGAGTTGGCGTTGACCGGTGCGCTGCATCCTATTCGCGGTGCGTTACCGATGACGCTTGCGGCGACCCGGGTTGGCCATGAAGTGGTGTTGCCCGGTGAGTCGGCGCTCGAAGGGGCGTTGGTCACCGACGCGGTCGTGTGGCGTGCGGACTGTCTTGCGGATGTGGTCGCGCATTTGCTCGACGAGCAAAAACTCGCGCGGCAGGGTGCGGCTGCGCTGGCGAGTGAAGGTCGTGTTAGTCCTGATCTTGCCGACGTGCGTGGTCAACACGGCGCGCGGCGTGCATTGGAAATTGCGGCGGCGGGTGGTCACAGTTTGCTGATGATCGGGCCGCCGGGTACGGGCAAGACGATGCTTGCTGATCGGCTGCCGGGTTTGTTGCCGCAGTTGAGTGAGGAACACGCGTTGGAAAACGCGGCGCTGCATTCATTGCGTGGTGGCGCGTTGCCGTTATCGCGTTGGCGTGAGCCCCCGTTTCGCGCTCCGCATCACACCGTCAGTCCCGTGGCGCTTGCCGGTGGTGGGCGTCAGCCGCTGCCGGGTGAGGTGTCTCTGGCGCATCAC
>CAYGSQ010000324.1:0-4878 GCA_964352435.1 uncultured Gammaproteobacteria bacterium
GATTAAGCAGCTGGTCGCGCTGGTCGGTAGTCAGTACCGAGAAGGCGTACGCGAAAGCGGTGGTGACCAGCAACGTGATAAGGACACTGGTTGCCGTAACCGCCTCGATTTTGCCCAGCAGCGCAGGCAGGGTGCCGATGATCATCACAGCGGCGGCGATGACGGCTTCGCGCGGCAGCAACAGGAAAAACAGCGCCATAACCGAGGGGAATGCCCAGAAGATCTGGCCGGGCCCTTTCATGTTGACCGTTATAATGACACCCACGGCGCACAGTACGGCAAGCAGTAGGCTGGCCACGCGCACACGCTGAGTGCGCCACACATACAGGCCCAGAGCGATCATGCAGGCTACGACGACCAGATCGAAAATACCGATTAGCCAGTCCCGATTGAGCAGCCGGATGACCGCCAGCGGCAATACGCCAATGGCGCCCGCTATGCTGAGCATCAGCGGTAAATATTCTTCGCTGGAGAGTCTCTTTCTACTCACGGCACGTTCCAATCTGTCAGTTCGCCCGGCGCGAATTCATGAGGATAGCGCATATTATCCATCTAATCGCGCAGGCGACCGGTCCCCACAGTTGGTCGTTGCTATGCATCGGCGCGCACCAAAGAGCGATGCACAGGAAGTAGTGTCGTGACCATGCCGCGGGATGCAGAACAGGTGGTGGTGCTTCTGCGCTGCCAACGTCGTGACAGGTTCGGGACATCGGGTAGCACGCGTTCGCGAGGGTTGCGTCGAAGCGTCGGTGTGCAGCGTTGAGCGGTGCGGTCTGAGCCGTTTTTTTTGTTCCAAAGCGTTGTGCAGGCGCACAGATGCGGTGGCGTTCGGCCAGTTTTCGACCTGCCGATTTGGAGCAATTTCCGCGCATCGTATGACATAAACCTGAACTGAGGCCATTGCACTACACGGCACGTCGTCACATGCAACGCACGGAGGTAGCGTCGGCGTGGGTCTTTGGCCAGGCTTGCTGTTGCGTCACAGCAAAATTTCGCGGGTTTATCGGCATCGACTGGCGCCTCCCGCCGTCGTCCTGCGAGAATGGGAGCAATATTCTTACTGCCGGTTCCGGAGCACCCTGATGCATTCATACGATCGATCTTCTGCGCGCATGGCGGCTGGCCTGACTATCGCGCTCGTTTCGCTGGCGACAACCAGCCTTGCGGCCGAGCGCGCGCCGTCGCTTGAAAATATTGAGCCCAGCGAAGCGCTGCTCAATCGACTGGGGCAGGGTAAGGCCGGTGATTCAAATACGCGCACCGTTGATGGGCGCGATGCAGTTTTGATGCGCGGCGACGTATTGCCCGAATTCGAAGAACGCACGTCGATGCACCTGGATCTTGCCGGCGCATCGCCGACCGATACGACGCGACGACGTTTGGCGGTCGGTGACTTTGACAATGATGGGACAGAAGACGTGCTGGTAGCGCGTTGGAATGATCGTGCGCAGCTCTTTATTAATGTGTCCGGTGTGCTCACGCGTCAGGACGGCCTGTTTCAAACCGTCACAGATTCCGATAACAACCACGACATTGGCGTGCTGGATGCCGATGGTGACGGTTGGCTTGATCTGATCATGCGCAACCGATTGCTGTTGAACCGCGGCGACGCTGGCGGCACCTGGCTTGGATTTGCCGCGGGCGTGAGCATGACGGGGGCGGAGACCAACCCGTTTACGATCAAAGTTGCCGACTTCGACAATGACGGCGATATGGACGCCGTGACATCACCGGGGCGCCGTATGCTGGTCAATAACGGCAGCGGCACGCTGGTCAGAAACACGGGCCGTATGGGCAGCAACACGCTCGACAACGTGATCAAGTTTGACGCCTTCGACTTTAACGGCGATGGCAGTATCGATTTGGCGGGGCCGGAGGAGTCCGAGCAGCGCCACTTCATCTACTACAACGATGGCTCGGGCTCGTTCTCGAACGGCAACCGGCAGTCGCTCGATCTGGATACCTTGTCCTATGTGCAGGTGGGCGCCGACTTCAATAATGACGGTATCCGGGATTTACGCATTTATGCTGACGGCGAGAACCCGCGCGCGTTTATGTCGGACGGCACGTTCAACGGGCTTTTTCCTAACTACACCCGGCGTATCGATCCGGTGATTGCGGGCGATCAGGGCAAGCACGGTTTGTCCGATGTGCGGGATATCGACGGCGACGGCGATCTTGATTTCGTGCTGTCCAGTATCGAGCTGTTCCGCGACAACACGTTTTTGGGCAACGAGAAATCCAACATCATTCTCAACAGTGGCATCAATACCGGTACGTTTGTCTCGGTGTTCGACCCGGACTGGGGCGACGAAGAGTCGTTTGACGTCAAGCTCGTCGACGTCAATCTGGATGGCAACCTCGATCTGGTCGTAGCGCACGTGGCGCGTCTGGCCATCTATATCAATGGCGCTGCGCCGCAGGTTATCGAGCTGACCAATCACGTCAGTTTGCCGAGCGAAATCGACACCGTTGCGTCGATGTTTGTGCAGGTCAGTGGCGGTACATCGCCACAATTTAGCTGGGACTTCGGCGACGGTACGCCGGCGGTTGAGACGGATACGCCGTCGACGAGCCATACCTACACGGCACCAGGCCGCTATCAGGTCACCGTGACCGTAACCTCAGGTGTGGCGTCAGATTCTTTGGTGTTTTCACACACAGCGTTCGCGCCGCGTACGGCCAGCGCGCCCAAACATTCCACCAATGTCGTTTATGAAGGCATTGGCAGTGATCCGGCCAACCATCGTGTCTGGGTGGCCAATGCCGATCACGACAGCGTCTCGGTCATTCGCCTGGGTGACGGTCAACTGCTGGCGGAGATTAGCGTTGGACTGCGGCCAACGTCGTTGGCATTAGCGGGTGACGGCCTGGTCTATGTGGTCAACAAGGACGCGGCTTCTGTGTCGCTCATCGATCCAGACACCTTGGCGGTAGTGGATACCTTCACGGGCTTTGCACGCGGCAGTTTGCCGCACGGTATCGTGTTTGATTCAGTTAGCGCCGCGCCGATTGGCGTCGTAACCCTGGAGGGTACAGGCCAGGTAGCGCGCGTCAATTTCTCGAATGACAGTGTGCAGCTCGAAGACGTGGGTCCCACGCCGCGCGAGCTGTCGATCAATGCGGATGGTACAAAGGTTTACGTGTCGCGCTTTATTACCGCGCCGGTGCCAAATGAAAGCACCCGCACGCTGGGCACGGGTGGTGGCGGTGAGGTGTGGGTGTTGGACGGCACGACACTGGCGCTGCAAAACACCATCGTCATGCCGTACAACGACGTGGTGGACGACGTGTTTGCAGCCCGCGGTATTCCGAACTATTTAGTGGCGCCGGTGATTTCGCCAAGCGGTGCGTTTGCGTTTGTGCCAGCCAGTAGCAGCAACATTTATCGTGGCCAGTTCCGCGACGGGCAAAACCGCGAGCACAACATGCTGGTGCGCTCACTGCTGTCGCGGCTGGATTTGCAGGCAAATGTTGACGACACGACTTTCCGCCACGACTTCGATAATTCGGCGCAGGCAACCGCCGGGGCGTTTGATCCCACCGGCAACTATCTCTACCTGGTATTCGAAAACGCGCGGGTATTGCGTGTCTATGATATTTATCTTGAAGAGTCGCTCGCGAGTGTTGATCTTGGTTTCGCGCCCAACGGTGTCACGGTGTCGCCGGATGGCACGCGCATTGTCGCGCACAACTGGCTGAGCCGTTCGGTCAGCGTGATTGATGCCAGCGAGTTCACGCAGGGCGTGTCCAATACGCATACGTTGGTGAATGAATTTGCCACGGTCAGCAGCGAAGTGCTGGCGCCGGATCTGCTGCTGGGCAAGCAGCTGTTCTTTGACAGTGCCGATGGGCGGCTGACGGCGCAGGCGTACATGGCGTGCTCAACCTGTCACGCAGACGGCGGGCATGATGGGCGTACCTGGGACTTCTCGGATGTGGGTGAAGGTCTGCGCAACACGGCCGACCTGCGTGCTCGCGCCGGTGTTGGTCACGGCAACGTGCACTGGACGGCCAACTTCGACGAAATCCACGATTTTGAAAACGACATGCGCGACATCTTCAAGGGCACGGGCCTGATGAGCGATACCGATTTTGAAGCCACCGCATCGACGCTGGGTGCACCCAAGGCCGGCCTGAGTGCGGACCTCGACGCACTGTCTTTGTTTGTGTCGTCATTGATCAGCACGGGGCAGAGCCCTTACCGGACCCAGGCGGGTGAGCTGACGGCGGCCGCACGGGCCGGTGCGCAGGTGTTTGTTGACGGCAACTGTGCTGGTTGCCACAGCGGCAGCGAGTTTACGAACAGCCCTCAAGGTGGGCAGTTTAACAATATTGGCACGGTGGATGCGGACAGCGGCGGTCGTCTGGGCCAGCCTCTGCCCAACGGGGGTCTGGATACGCCGACGCTCAAGGGCTTGTGGAATACGGCGCCGTATTTGCACGACGGTTCGGCGCCGACGGTGCGCGACGCGGTGCTGGCGCACACCTCGGCGGCGGTCGGTTTTGACGTGACCTCTTTGAGCTTGGATCAGCTCGATGATCTGGTAGCGTTCTTGCTGCAAATCGAAGACGGCACCATGTTGACCGATACAGACGGTGACGGCGTGCTCGATGCTGGTGACAACTGCACCCTGGCGGCTAACGCGGATCAGCGTGATTCCAACGGCGACGGGTTTGGCAATCTGTGCGACGCGGACCTCAATAACGACAATATCGTCAACGTTGTCGATCTTGGTCTGCTGCGGTCGGTGTTTTTTACCGCCGATGCGGATGCGGATTTCAACGGCGATGGGGTGGTGAACGTGGTTGATCTGGGGCTCATGCGGGCGGCGTTCTTTGCGGCGCCTGGGCCTAGTGGGGTGGCTCCCTAAACGG
>CAYGSQ010000325.1:0-4870 GCA_964352435.1 uncultured Gammaproteobacteria bacterium
ATCTCGGTGGCTACGTGACGCTTGGCGATTGGGCCGGTGGACACTTTACCCTGAACGGTAAATTCGACACGGTGTCGGCCTCGGTCTCCAATGCCAACAGCAAATACCTGCCCCGCATATCGCCGACCCGCGTCGGTCTTGGCGTCGATGCGAGCTGGTCGCAGCTCTCTGCCGGCATCGAGTTGCTGCGTGTCGCAGCGGTGGATGACGTGCCGCCAGAACAATTTGCCACCGATGCGTACAACGACGTGCGGGTGGACGTGACCTGGCGTCAGCCTCTGGCGCGCGGCGTGCTGAGCATGTTCGTGTACGGTCGCAATCTGACCAACGACGAGCAACGCAATCATACGTCGCTAATTAAAGACTTCGTACCGCTGCCTGGTCGCAACATCGAAGTGGGCGCGCGTCTGACTTTTTAGGGCGAGTTGCCAAAGCGTTTGTGCACGTCATCGGCCGTCGGCATGGCCGGTGCCGTGCCCGCTTTTTCCGTCGACAGCCCGGCTACATGTGTAGCGCTCAAACATGCGACGTTGAGCTTGTTAATGCCGGTGCGTACCAACGCGGCCGCCAGGCCACCACAAAATGCGTCGCCGGCGCCGGTGGTGTCAATTGGTTTAACGTCTGCTGGCGGCACACTGTAAAAGGGCAGAGTACCCGCGTAGCGTGGTGCGCTGTCACTGTGTGATACGAAGCAACCGCGCGGGCCCAACGTGATGATCATCGTGGGCAGATCAAAGGCGCGGCAGTAGTCATGCAGTGTCTGCTCGTCGGCTAGCCAGTATTCATCTGGCAGGGTTTTGCCGAGCAGGTGTTGCGTTAGAAAGGCAAACTCGGTTTCGTTCGGGATGAGTACGTCAACCTGTTGCAACATGTCGAGCGTGATGCCCTCGTTAATAGGTCCCGGGTTGAGTACGGTCGTAACGCCTGCTTCGCGCGCGATCGTCAGCGCACGCACGGTGGCGTCAAGCTGACTCTCAAGTTGACACACCAGTACCCGGGCGCCGCGAATCTCGGTTCGAAAACGCTCGACGTGGTCCACCGCCAGGTGATCATTGGCCCCGAGCGCGACCACGATCAGGTTTTCCGCATCTTCATTGATCACGATGGATGCGCCGCCGCTGGGCTGGCTGTCGATAATCTGGAAACCGCAGCGCAACGACTCACGATCGGCGAAGGCGCGTGCCTGTTGGCCAAACATGTCGTTGCCACACGCGCCGATGAACAGGGTGCGCGTGCCCTGTCGATTCGAGGCGACAGCCTGATTGAAGCCCTTACCGCCCGGCCCGGTTTGAAATTGGCCAATTCTCGTTTCACCCGGCGCGGGGAAACGCTTGGTTGAAAACGCAAAATCCTGTACGAAACTACCCACCACTACGACGTCGATCATGATCTATCCTTCACAATTGTTGACCATTAGCGTGAGGCGTCTCGCGACTGCGGAAAAACGGCCACGCTGCGCTGCCGCAGGGTTTGGGCACGTTTTTTACCTTCCTCACTGACAAAATACCGTACAAAGCAATGCTAAGGTACCGGCTTGCATGAGAAAAACGCGCTGCGGTACAATTCGGGCGGGGGACGAGCTGGCGACCTATGTAAAAGCGTTATGTGCACGGCCGGTGTTCGGATGGATTCGAAAACTGATACCGCGCACACATTTTGCTCCATCAGATGCTCTTACCATTTATTTTACGTTGCAGACGTTTTTTTATTGTGGAGAGTTTAGACATGAGAAGAGTTTTCGCTTTGGCAGCCATGGCATCCCTGGCCTGTAGTGCTGGCGCCCACGCGTACAACATCAAGCACAGCTATTCAGCACCAGAGAATGCGACGGAATACTACGGTCAGTGTTCCAACGGCGCACAAATGATGGTGGTGGAAAACGCCGACGGACGTTTCACGTATGAAGGTCCGGCCGGTGAAGGCAGTGTTAACAACGGCAACCTCGACAAGGCTGCCAGAGCCGCCTGCGGCGAGTAAACAATCTGGCTCGCTGACGTTTTTGTCAGCGAGCTTTTTTCCTTAACGCGTGATTCCACGCGTCATGCTTGTCATAACAACAGGCAGTATTTGTTACGCGTACTCTTTTCGTGAAAAGGCTCACGGCGGCTCGTCGCGACAACCGCTATCGTTTGTTCGATACCCCGATAGAGTCTTTGCATGTCTGAAGTTCAAGCGACACAGTTTCCTTGTGAACACCTCGACCCGAGCACCGTCAATGCGACCTCGGGTGACGCGATCCAATCGCGCCATGCCATCGCGCTTGATGCAGTGAGCGGTAGCAAAGAGTTTGCACAAAGTGCCGTCCAACAATATCTGAACACGCTTGCTGATTCCTTTGATGCATATGCCTTGCGGCAACCTGCCAATGGCCTGCTTGATTCCAAGGTGCTCGAGTCGATTGATCGTTCATTGCCTGCGCTAAAGGGTTTCCGCGAAATCATTGCCGCCATTGCGGACGGTGACAGCAGCGCAAAATATATCCCGGCGTTGGTGAATTTTTTCGACGCCATCGTTGTATTAAAACGTCCACCCGTATCGCAGGTAAGTCAGTGTGTGCTGTGGGCGGATGCGTACCGCTTTATTGTGCGCGAATTTTTTCTGACCACCGTCGCAATATTGATCGACCGCGACGCGTACCACGCTGCCGTCGGGTTGATGTCAGCCGAATACGCGCCGTTGGGTTCGGCTGAGTCGGGGCCGCAGCGCTTTGTGGTATGTGACGCCTATGTCAAAACGCTTGATGAATTTCGCAATCGTCGCCTGCAACTCAACCGCCTGTCCGTGAGTAGCGATCTGATGCGTCAACGCTGCGACCCTGCGTACTGCGATTTCGCTGCGATGATGCAAGCCGATTTCCTGCTGTGCCTGCGTTCGCTGGTGTGCGAGAAAAGTTTCTTTGTGCGCTGGTATCCGCGAACTCTGGTTTACGCTGAGAATTTCATGCTCACGGGATTCGAGCTGTTTATCAGCAGCGCAGACCCGGCGCGATTCAGTCCATTGGCGACCTTGCTGGATGTGGCTGATCGGGCACAATTAGTTGAGCGCTTCGACGCCGTGCGCGCCGCCTGGGGCCTCGACCAGTGGGAATTAGGCAATATGCCACTGGATTTCCACGGCTATATGGGCTTGCACAACCCGGCGCTGCGCCACTGATATGCCCCTCGCAGGCGCCCTGGTAGCCTGCGACTGAAACCTCCAGCTTGCATTGCGGTCCTATTGATTTAACCTCTTGGGTTTTGCGGGACGCACCATCATGACGCGACTAATTGCGATTGCGGTTGCCTGCGCAGCGCTGAATATGAGCGGCTGTATAGGGCAAGCTATTGAAACCACCACCGATGCGGTGATTGCCGTGGGCAAGGTGCCGTTCAAGGTCGGCGGTGCGGTGGTCGACGTCGTCACCGGTGACGATGAAGACGACGAGTCGGATGACAAGTGAGCGCGCAAGGGCTTCTGCAGGCTTGCGGGCGGCAGCGGCGGCCACGGGTCTTGTTCTTACGGTGGCTGGTGGGCTGACGCTCGCGGGCGCTATGCGCTCCTTTGCGTCGCTGTTCGGTGGCTGGGACGCTTTGGGCATTCAAGACATTTTTTCAAATCGTGATCGAGCTTACTTACTGGTGTGGGCGATTTTTGCTGCCAGTATTGTGGGCACCGGTTTCTCGTTGCTGCATGCATGTTTGGTCGCGCGTCGCCACAATCTGGTACCAGGCCCGACACTTTATGTCGCGGGTGTCAGCGCCGTCGCGATTGGCTTTTTCCTGGTCGCGGGCGGTGCTTTGTTGCCGGCCGCAGCCGCCGTCGCGATTGGCGCGGCACTAATGGCCGCAGAGTATGGCAGCGAAACAATCTAGTCTGTGGGTCGTGGCTTTGCTTGCGTGGTCATTGTTGGCCACCGGTTGCATTCCCTCGAGCAGTGCCCCGCCACTTGATAGCCCGCTGCCCGAACGGGCCCGGGATTCTTTGGCCGCATTCGGCGCACCGGCGACCGATGCGCCCGAGGCGTTGCGCGAGTTTGGTCAGCTGCGCGGCCAGTGGTCGTGTAGCATTAGCGAGCGCAATCGTGATGGCGTGTGGTCCCTGCGACCAACGGGTGCACAGTGGACCTGGTTCTACGCGCTCGGCGGTTATGCCGTACAGGACTTGTGGCAACCCACAGTTGTGGCGGGTCAGCCCGCGTCATTTGCGACCAGTCTGCGTACCTTTGACGCGAGTTCGGGCGTTTGGCATTCGGCATGGACGTCGACGGCGCAACCGCAGTTTGAACGCTGGCACAGCGTCGAGCGAGGTGCACGCCTGATTCTGCAAAACGACGCGTCAACGGCGCGCATCCAGTTTCATGAAATCAAGGCGCGCGGTTTCGAATGGCGGTATCTGGTGCAGGCCGACGGTATATGGCAGTCGGTTTTGCGTACTGAGTGCACCCGCCTGACGGCAGATTAGGTTTCGATTTTCACAAGTCTTTTCAGGAAGCGACATGAGCGACGACAATTCTCAGGATCTGAGCAAAAAACTGACACCGGAACAGTTTTCCGTAACCCAGAATAAAGGCACTGAAGCACCGTTTAGCGGCGCCTACCTCGACAATAAAGAAGCCGGTGAGTATCGCTGCATCGTGTGTGACAGCAGCCTGTTTTCATCCTCCACAAAATACGATTCGGGTTCGGGCTGGCCGAGTTTCTGGGATGCGGCGGAGCCGGCGTCCATTCGAATCAAGATGGACGACTCCCACGGTATGCGTCGTGAAGAAGTCCTGTGCGCCAACTGCGACGCTCATTTGGGGCACCGGTTCCCGGACGGGCCCAAGCCCTCAGGCGTGCGCTACTGCATCAACTCGGCCGCCCTCGATTTTGCCGCAAAAGACGGCGAAGAC
>CAYGSQ010000326.1:0-4861 GCA_964352435.1 uncultured Gammaproteobacteria bacterium
ATATTTCGGCTGAGCAGATCATCGGCATGTCCGGTTCCGCGTGGGTCATGGGCATTGCTATCGGCGCGTACGAGTGGATGGCCGCCCTGACGCTGGTTATCGTTGCCAAATGGCTGTTGCCCGTGTTTCTGAAGCACGAGATTTACACGATGCCGCAGTTTCTTGAGGAGCGCTACGACCATCGTGTGCGTAACGTCATGGCGCTGTTTTGGCTCGGTATCTATGTGTTCGTCAATCTCACCTCTATTTTGTGGCTTGGCGCACTTGCCGTAAACACGGTGACCGGCCTGGACCTGACCATCAGCCTGATTGCACTCGGTGCATTCGCCACGGCCTACTCGCTCTACGGTGGCCTCAAAGCGGTGGCGCTGACCGATATCATTCAGGTGACGTTGCTGGTCCTTGGCGGCATTCTGATTGCGATTATTTCGCTGAACGAGGTGTCCGGTGGGGAAGGGGTGATCGCCGGCTTTCAGGTCTTGCTAGAAAAAACACCCGAGCGCTTCGACCTTATTTTCACCAAGGACTCGCCGCACTACATGAGCTTGCCCGGTATTTCGGTATTGGTCGGCGGCATGTGGATCATGAATCTGTCCTATTGGGGCTTTAACCAGTACATCATCCAGCGAGCGCTCGCAGCCAAAAGCACACGGGAAGCACAAAAGGGCATCATGTTTGCCGCGTTCCTGAAGATGCTAATGCCGGTGATCATCGTGCTGCCTGGTGTGGCCGCGGCGATTCTGGCGCCGGATCTGGCCGCGCCCGACAGAGCCTACCCAACGGTTATGAACTTGTTGCCTGCCGGCATACTGGGTCTGGTCTTTGCCGCGTTGATCGCGGCCATCGTCTCGTCGCTGGCGTCGATGATGAACTCCATCTCTACCATCTTCACGATGGACCTGTATCGTAACTTCAAAGCGGGTGAGCAATCGCAAGAAGAGCTGGTGCGCACCGGCCGCATTGTCAGTTTGTCGGCCATCATCATCGCTATGATTGTGGCCAAGCCCTTGCTCGGTAACTTCAGCCAGGCGTTTCAATATATCCAGGAGTTCACAGGGTTCTTTACGCCGGGTGTATGTGCGTTGTTCCTGCTCGGCTTCTTTTGGCCGAAGACGACGGCGGTTGCGGCGCTCCTGACCGCGCTTGGTTCGGCCGTTTTATCTATTACCTTGAAACTGGCTTGGCCTGCGCTGCCGTTCATTGACCGCGTTGGCATTGTGTTCCTGCTGTGCATCGCCATTGGCGTTTTTGTTTCGCAAGTTCAGGGCGTTGAGAAGCACCCGAAAGCAATTGATTACAAAGACGTGAATACCAGCACGACCGGTGGCTTCAATCTCGCGGCATTTGTTGTTCTGCTGATGCTGATTGGGCTTTACGCAACGTGGTGGTAGGGTGAGCCGGTATCCAACGACGGCGACTTTCAAGTATTTTCACGGACCAGGTTTGCAATTTATATTTGTATTTTTCTATGGTCAGCCAATGCCCGCCGCGGAGCGGTATAGATCATGAGCATCGAAGAACATTACGCGAGTCCGCAAGCGGAACTCGCGACCGATTCCGCTCAGGAACGCGACACACGCGCCCTGTATCACGCGCAAAACGGCGTATTGGGTGTTGTCGTAGCCGCCCTGGTGGCGTTGTTGATGGCCATCCTGTGGAGCGAGGCGAGCACCAGCAATCAGTATGTTTCGTTGGCGTTTTTCGCGTTGACCGGCTTTGCCGTCGGCGGGGCGATTCGCTACACCGCCAAAGCGGTGACGCGCTCAATGCGCTATGTCGGCCTGGCGTTTCAACTCGCGAGTTGCTTCATTGCCCTGTTCATTTTTGGCGTGCCGGTTGTCGCGAGTGACGCAACACCTTTTTTGATCGTCCTTATGTTGTGGGCCACCGGCGTTGTCGTTGCGTTTAAATTTAGCCATCGCCCGCTTGACGATGAGCAACAGCGTTTGGTGTGGCGCGAAGAAAGTATGTCCGAGGTCACCGTTCGGCGCATGCGCAATCGCGGGTGGGTTATTGTTTGTGCGAGCATTGTGAGTTTTCTGGCGATCGCAATACTCGCGATTTTCTGGCTTGTGTTTAGTCCGTATTGACTTTAGCAATAGGCACGGCGGACGGGCGTTGCGCTTCGTATCACCTGCCGCATCGGTCCCTCAAATAAACGTATCAAGCAGCGCCATAAGATTGCGTTTAGCCCGATGCCGCTCGCGCAAATCCACGATAAACGCATCGAACATGCGCGGCCCAAGCGATTCGAACAACGGCCGGTGTTTTTTTATCAGCTTGATCGCATCTCGATACGCGCCACTCTTTTTGTGTGAAATGGTGGCTTCAATGACGCAGTCAAAGAGCTGCGCGGCTCTTGCCGGTTGATCTTGTTCGTACCAGCGCATCATGTCCAAAAGTTGTGCGGGATCGCTGACGTGGCTGACGATGTATTCGAAGGCCGTATCCAATTTTCCCTGTTCATGCGCCAATAGGGCCAGAACGGTGGCAGCATCACTGCGTCCAGGGTGACCGGCATCGAGCTGCTTTGATAGCGCCCGCCGTGCCTGGCGCTGCGTCGCGGCGCGACTTTCTGTTTTGTCCGCGAGCTCGAGTAGCGCGTCATAGGCGTGGCTCGAAGGTTGTTTGGACAGAACATTCATTTGCGCGTCGACGGCTTGCCGCCACTCTGCGCGCGCCGCATGTACGGACACGCGCAGCGCATCGTCGCGATTGTACTCATTGGCGATCGCATCGCCCTGATCAAGGGCCGCCAGCGCTGCATCCAAATCGGGTTTACGTAGATACAGCTCGGCCAGCCGATATTGATCAAATGCGCCGGTGCTTTGCTGCTTGGAAAGCGTGATGAGCGTATCGATATCGCCCGTTTCCTCCGCCCGATGAATTAGCAGCCGCGCGAGTATCGCGGTTGCTGCCGTTTTAACGTCAGACTCGGCCATTTCCGCGTCCATGCGCGCATGTGCCTGACGGTAGAATGCCTCAATGCCTTCGTCGCCCAGCGCTTTTTGAAAGTCATCGATGGTGTCGTCAAACATGTCGTATGGGTCGCGCAAGACTTGCGTAAGCAGCAGCGCTGATCGTTCATCTGCCGTACCGTCGATGCGACGCAATGCCACGGCATACAACGTGCGCACCCGGTCCTGCACGAACCACCGGTTACCATCCGAATCGTCCACGCGTTCGAGAACCGAATTAAGCCGTTCGATGGCGTAGGTGCTCACGGCGAGCAGATTGTCCGGGCTCACAAGGTCGGCCACGTCCAGCAGATTGTTGATAGCCGTGACGCCCTTGGCGAAATACGCGCGCACCTTGGTTCGTTGCCACACATTGCGCAGCGGCAGCCCGGCGGTGACGAGTTTTTTTAGTGCGCGGATGTCCAGCGCACCCGTCGCGGCATCGCTGCGCAACTGCAAGCGAGATTGCAAATCGGGAAACTGGCTCGCGGAGTCCGCTACCAGAGACACCAGTTCTTCGCGCGGAAGCGTCTCCAGATATAGACGCACACGGTCAATGGGTTTGCCCGCCGCCGCCCGCTCCCGTTTCGCGTGGTGCGTTTCGACTGCCAGGGTGACGGCCACGCAGTGTTTGCAAAAATCAAAGCCGTCGGAAGCGGGGCATGAGCAATGGCCATCGAAGCCACGCGGCGTACGCCGCACTTCAACGCGGTATTGGCTGGTGCCCGTGACGGTCGCCCGCGTACGCGAACCACTGATCGATAACGTACCTACCTGACCTTGCTCGAAGCAATGGGTACCGCGCTCGAAAACGGTGTCGCCGACGTGCTGGCGCAGGCGTGACTCGAGTTCGTCTTCAGGAATGGCGGATGGGTTGTCAGTCATGGATAAGTGATAGTCTATACGACGTCCATCCAAACCAATAACTGCGGTCGCCGATTAGCTGTATTGCCCCGCGACGACCGTCAGTGTTACCTCGCAGGAGCGAACAGTGTGGCTCGGCATTTGCGCATATTTACAATCGGGTTTCTATTGATGATTGCAGCGGATTCCAGCGGCGCGTCAAACACGGTCGTGCTTACAAGTTTCTCCACGTCCGGTGACGATCTGGGCTGGTTTGTCGTCAATGACAATGTGATGGGCGGGCGCAGTCAAGGCGGTTTTGGTGTGGAGCAGGGCACACTGCTTTTTACCGGGCGTACCAATACCAACGGCGGCGGTTTCAGCTCCCTGCGCACGGCGCCCTTGCAACTCAATTTATCCGAGTTTGCCGGCGTTTCACTGCGCGTTAAAGGCGATGGGCGGCGCTATACCTGGCGCCTGACCACGGATGCCACGTACCGTGGCTACGGCGTAGCGTACTGGGCCGACTTTGCCACGACGGACGGCACATGGCAGACAATCGAAATTCCGTTTGCAGATTTTGTCCCGCGTGTTCGTGGTGCGCAGTTGTCGGGTCCGAAGCTTAATGCCGCGCGTATCAGTGGCATGGGCCTGATGATTTACGACAAACTGGACGGGCCTTTTTCAATGGCGCTCGATAGCGTTCACGCGTATGCGAGCCCTGGCCCGTTTGCGCTTGCCGACTATCGCTATGAGAAGCGGGTTCTGGTGTTGGGTGCGCCAACCTATGACGACCCCAGTCTGTGTGCGCAACTCAAAAACGTGGCTGACACCAGTGGCGAATTTCTGGCGCGCGACATGCTTTTGGTAGTGGTTCTCGAAAGCGGCAGCTCGCACGCGCAGGCGCGTGAACTGACCGAGGAGGAGGCAGCCGCCGTACGAACTGTCGCACAACTTGACGACGGTGCGTTTTCCATGCGACTGGTTGGTAAGGACGGTGACGTCAAGGCCAGGACCGATCAGGTTGTCGCAATGGCGGACATCTATGCACGCATTGACAC
>CAYGSQ010000327.1:0-4848 GCA_964352435.1 uncultured Gammaproteobacteria bacterium
TGAACGGGGTTGGAAACAGCCCGATGATTTTAGAATCCATGGTAATCCTCGGTAATTTGGCTAAGGGAAAAAGAGTCGGCGTCGGGCCTCGGTGGCCTCCGAGCGATCAGGCGCAGCCATTTCCAAACGTTGCAGCAGCGCTTTGGACACCAACGGATCGGTGGCTGATAGCTCCACGGCCATTTGTACAAGCGGCAGGTAGGCTGGTGAAAACTCCGGGCTGGCTTCGACCAGACGCATGAGCGGCTGGCCAATCTGCTCGAGCATTCGCCGTGTGTTGTTGGTGGGCGTAACGTCAACGCCGATACGCAAATATTCGTCTCTCGCCTTCCAGTAAGCGGCGAAGCGCTGCACGGTAGCCGCATCAACCTGCATCGTGTCGAGCAGGCCGTCGGGTCGCGCGTTAAGGGCATCGACCAGGGCTAACAGCCGAATGTAGGCCGGCTCGGGCGTCGCAAAAAGAAAATGGGGCGCGGACCAGGCCACTGCGGGATGATCGTCCGTGTTGAGCGCCGCACCCTGAGCGAACTTTGCAAGCTCATTGCCGCCGGCAAGATAGCCACCGAGCAGCGCAAAGTCATTGTTGAGACGAACGCTGGCCAGCTCCGTTGCCAGCGCGGCCTCAACCCTTCGTTTTCGCAAGTAGCCAGCCTCAAAACGATAGGGTGTGCGTCGACCCACCAGACCGATGATCGGTTGACCAAGACTGAAGTGGGCCAGATGCATTTGGGCGTCCGGAAACGTGGTTACAAAGGTGTGCACAATGCTGCGCAGCGTGGTCAGGTCAATCTGAAACAGCGGCAGCCACTGGCAAAACAGACCGTCCTTGTCGAGACGTTCTCGAATGGCAGCAAAGTGCTCCTGCGTGTAGAGAGCCGCTGCGCCGTCGCGGGCGGGATGGAATACGTCGGCCACGATTACGTCGTAAAGCTCCCGACTCGACGCCACGAATCGTCGCGCGTCGGCGCTGACCAGATTCAGATTGGGGTGCTGTTCCACGTCCTCACGACTGGTGCCAAAATGGGTCAGCACCGGGAGCAATTCTGGCAGCAATTCCACGGCTGTCGCACGCAGCTCGGGATGCTCGGCGGCGGCGACAAACGTTGCGCCGGTGCCCAGACCCAGAAACAACGCGTTGCGCGGCCGGGGGTGCATCAGCAGAGGAATATGCGCCTGACGCCGGTCCGAAAAACGGCTGTTCGTACTGCCCATGGTGTATTGATTGTTGACCTTGAGGAAGCGCGCCGTGGAGGCATCCTGAACCACGGCAACGTTCGCCATGCGGCCTTCATTGAAGGCCAATAGTTGGCCGCCTTCGGGCACAGTGACAACGCGCAGATTCAACGGCGACAGGCCCACCAAAGTGACGACGGCCTGACCGGCTTCGAGCGTGATTCTGTGAGTTCGGATCGTCGGCAGCAGCAACAGCAGGTAGCCGGCCGCGATCACCACCAGCGACAGCTTGCTGCCGATGGCCGGCGTCAGTACGACGCCAAAGATGACAGGCGCCAGCGCCGCGCCGAGCGTGTTCAGGGCGAGCGCACATCCGACGCCAAGCCGGTCGCGGGCACGCTGCGCCAGGTGCGCGAAGCTCGCGCCCATAAAAAGGGTGGGTGGCAGAAACACGACCAGTGCCACGATCCATTCTCCTGCAATGCCGGGTACCATGCCGTCGCCAAGCGTTTCGACCAGCCATAAATGCAACGGTCGCGAGACACTCAGAGCGCAGATGCCAAGCGTGCTGCTGAGTGTTAAGCCCGTGATGATGATGACAAAGGTGCGCTCGTTCGTTGCACCGACACGCTGGTAAATGGCGGCACCGATCGCCGTACCCAACAGGTATACAGCCAGCAGACTTGCGAATGTGAAGACCGTGTTTTCGAGTACCTGTGCCAGCACGCGGATAGCCACCACTTCGTAACCCAGGCCAAGCAGGCCAGTCAGAGTCAGGGCGAGCATCAGGCGCGGGCGGCCAAACGCGTCGGATCGCTAGTTCGGGCGACCGGATGTCATGGCCATGGGCGTGTCAGGAATCGCTCGGGCCACAAGCAGTGCGCAGACCAGATTTACGAGCGCCAGCAGGATCAGCGTGACGGTAAACCCGAACAGGCGTGCAAGCACAAATGTGCCCGCCACGGTGCCGAGCATGGCGCCGAGCGTGTTGGCAGCATAGAGGCTGCTTACCGCGTTGGCGTTGTTGGTATGGCGGCTCACGACCCGTTCCATCGCCGGCAACGTCGCGCCCATGGCAGCAGTGGCGGGCAAGAGCAACAGGAACGTGCCCAGAAACGCGACCAACCAGTGCCACATCAATGCGGGCTCCGTACCCAGAGCGGCAAAGACCAAACGGTTGAACGCGGGGATCAGAATAATTAGTCCCAGCGCCCAGCCGCCGATGGTCAGCTCCAGAACGGCGTACAGATATTCGGGTCGCGCACTACGTCGAATGGGTTTATCCAGCAGCCAGGCGCCCAGTGCGATCCCGGCAAAAAACGCGACCAAGACGGCCATCACGGCAACGGACTCATGGCCCAGCGCGACGGCCAGCATCTGCGTCCACACCATTTCGTAGCCAAGGCCCGCGAGCCCTGAGGCAATCATTAGCGCGTGTAGAGAAAACGACGGCGCAACGCCCGTTCTGGCGTTTGTGATTGTTTGCACATCAAGGTACCGGAGCGTCGGGACAGACCGTCTTGCCAGCATGCCGCGTCTATATGACCCACGCGTTACGGATAAGCAGCATAAACACCCTACCGCAAGTATTGCCAGCGCGATGGAGGTATTCGAATTCAGTCGATTTCGCGTTGCCCGGATCGAATCGAGGCGAAACAGAGTGTCCGGTCACGTGATCCCGCGTTGAATTTCTGGCCAGATGTTTGAGAAAGGAAGTCTGAGCGTTGACCCAGACCAAATCCGTCCCTGCCGTCACCACGAAGGCGACAGTACGAGAATCAATCGAGGTGTTGGTGTGATTAGAACGGGCTTGTGCGAGCATCGCGCATGGGCTTGCAGCCGGGGTGCTCTTCGAACCAGTTCTTGACGGCCGCGTACGTCTTAACGTCGGCGTATTTCAGCATCATGTCGCTCGGATTGGCGAAGTGCGGAATTTCGTGCTTATCGGAAACACATTACCTAAGCGCAGCATGGCGCAAGCTTTCGCCGTGTGCGGTGGAACTCGGACGTGTCACGGACGGGTAAAATCGCTGTCATCAAACTGCCTTGGCAAAGCCCGACACTACGCTCGTCAACGCACTACGCACGATCGCGAGGTGAATCATGCAGTATCTTGATCAGATGGAAATCGGCGTGTGTCTACGAGTCAACGGTCTCGCGCGTCATGACGCGTTACGCCGGCTGTTCGTGTTGGTCAGCCGAATGGGCGACGGCGGGTATTGGGTCGCCATGGGCCTTGTTCTGCTGTTTCTTCAGGGCAATGCCGCATTGCCAGTCCTGTTGCATTTTTCGCTCACGGGGCTTTTTGGTGTGTGGCTGTACAAGCGGCTGAAAACGCGACTTGTGCGCGAACGTCCGTTCATTTTCCACCGATCAATCCGCTGTGCGACGGCGCCGCTCGATCGCTACAGTTTCCCGTCCGGGCATACGCTGCACGCGGTCATGTTTACCGTCCTGTTCGCTCAGGTGGAGCCGCTCATGATCTGGTTCACAGCGCCATTCGCAGTGCTGGTCGCCCTGTCGCGCGTCGTGCTGGGCTTGCACTACCCGAGTGATGTGGTCGTCGGGGCTGCGCTTGGCGGGGCCATCGCGTCACTGAGTCTGGCGCTGCTCTGAACGTCAGATGACGGTCACAAGACCGCGTCGACTTCGCAATCGTCACGAAGGGTGCGTCACCAGACTGTCATACGCGCCTGCTAGCGTTCTTCCTTTTCGAGGGAGAACCGATATGCCATTGAGCGTTGCACAACGATTGCCTGCCGTGCTTCTGTTTGTGTTGTGCGCACTGAGCACGACCAACAGTCTCGCGACGTTTTCGCTGGAACTGGAGTACCTGTCTACCTACAACAGCACGATTTTCGACGAGGGCGGCGCCGAAATCGTTACTTACGATCCGTCCAGCCATCGCGCCTTTGTGGTCAATGCTAACGACGCGAGCGTCGACGTATTGGACATGCGTAACCCGCGCGCGCCAAACAAGATCGGCAGCCTGGTGGTCAGCGACATCCGCGTCGACCTGGGCGCCGCGAACAGCGTCGCGGTTGCGCGCGGCCTGGTCGCCGTCGCGGTTGAGAACGCCGACAAGCAGACGCCTGGTATCGTCGCTTTCTACAGCGCTCGCACGCTCGACTTTCTCGGTAGCGTGACCGTTGGTGCCCTGCCCGACATGGTGACGTTTACGCCTAACGGACGCTATCTGCTCGTTGCCAACGAAGGCGAACCGGATGACGACTACGTGATCGATCCCGAAGGGTCGGTCAGCATTGTGGATTTGCGCCGCGGGGTGGACCGCGCGCACGTGCGTACGGCTGATTTCACAGCCTTCAACGATCAAGCCGAACAACTGCGCGCGCAGGGCGTACGTATATTCGGCCCCAATGCGAGCGTCGCGCAGGACCTGGAGCCCGAATACATTGCCGTGGACAAGCACTCGCGCAGCGCGTGGGTGGTGCTGCAGGAGAATAACGCCATCGCACATGTCGACATTCGCCGTGCCCGCATTACGCAAATCAAGTCGCTGGGTACCAAAGATCACAGCCGACCCGGCGCCGCGTTCGACGCGTCGAACCGTGACGACGCCATCAATATCGCCAACTGGCCGGTCAGCGGCCTGTATCAGCCGGATGCCATGGTGTCCTACCGCAGCCGCGGCCGCACCTATCTGATCACGGCAAA
>CAYGSQ010000328.1:0-4837 GCA_964352435.1 uncultured Gammaproteobacteria bacterium
GTTCGAGCCCGAACGTCGCGCCCGCCCGGCCAACCCGAACGCGGGTGGCCCAACGCCGGACAACGACCGCAACCCCGAATTTCTGGAAACCTTTCCGCTCGACACCCTGCGCATGGTTGGCTCGCTGCAAAACGCCGGCAACACGTATGCGCTGGTGCAAGACAACGATGGTCTTATCCATCGCGTACAGCCTGGTAACTACATGGGCGAAAACGACGGCCGCATCACGGAAATTACCGATGCGGAAATCAAAATCACTGAAATCGTGCCTGATGGGCTTGGCGGCTACCTAGAACGCCCTGCCGCCATCGCGCTCAACAACTGACGCCCCCTGGAGTATCTGCAATGACGCCGAACACAACGTCAACAGCCCGCCGTAATGCGGTCAATCCCTGCGCGAGGTTTGCGCTTGCGCGCTATCTCGTCGCGCTGTGCGCGCTGCTCGTCGGGGCGACCACGTGGGCTCAGGACGGCGGTAACCGCCTGCTCGATATCTCGGCGCAGGCCTTGCCTGGCCAACAAGTCGAGCTGCGCTTGAGCACCAGCCAACGCGCACCGGAACCACTGAGTTTTACGATCGACAACCCGGCTCGTATCAGCCTGGATCTGAAAGACACGGGACTCGCACTGAACTCGCGTCGTCAGGACATCGGTATCGGTCCGCTACGCACCGTGCTTGCCGCCGAAGCCAACGGTCGCACACGCATCGTGCTCAACCTCGATACGCTGGTGCCGTACACCACGCGCGTCGAGGGCAACACCATCATCGTGCTGTTGGGCACCAATACCGGTGCCGGCGGCGCAATGATTGCGACCAGCCCATCCGAACCATTCAGCGGCACCGCGGCACCGACCAACACGGTCGCAAGCTCGGGCTTCCGCGCGATTGAGAACGTCGACTTCCGTCGCTCATCCGAAGGCGCGGGTCGCGTAGTTGTGACGCTGACCGATCCCAAAACGATCGTCGATTTGCGCGAAGAAGGCGGCCGCGTGATTGTCGACTTCAAGAACACTGCCCTGCCAGCCGGTTTGCAACGTCGTTACGACGTACTCGATTTTGCGACGCCGGTCAGCACCGTTGATGCACGACAAATCGATGGCGATGCACGCGTCGTGATCGCGGCCCACCAGGCCTACGAGCAAGTGGCTTATCAGTCGGACAACCTGTTCACCATTGAACTGCAGGAATACGTGCCGAGTGTTGAAGAACGCTTTGAAGATCAACAGAGCAAGTCCTACGTGGGCGAACGCCTGACGCTGAACTTCCAGGACATTGAAACCCGCGCCGTGTTGCAGCTGCTCGCTGACGTCAGCAAGCAAAACATCGTGGTGAGTGACACCGTGCAAGGCAACGTCACGTTGCGCCTGCAAAACGTGCCATGGGATCAGGCGCTGGACATCGTCCTTCAGACCAAGGGTCTGGACATGCGTCAAAACGACAACGTCATAATCGTCGCGCCAGCCGAAGAGATAGCCGCGCGCGAGCGCCAGGAGCTTGAAGCGCTGCGTGAATATGAAGAACTGGCGCCACTGCGGTCCGAGTTCATTCAGGTCAACTACGCGAAAGCGACCAACCTTGCCATACTCATCCAGGGCATCCCGGGCGTCAACAATGCGGCCGGTGGCGGCGGCGGCGGACAGGCGGGCGCCGGCGGCAATCAGGGCCGCTCACTGCTGTCCGATCGCGGCACCGTGTCCGTTGACGAGCGTACTAATACATTGCTGATCCAGGACACGACCGACAAACTCGCCGAGATTCGCCGCCTGGTCCAGCGACTGGACATTCCGGTACGCCAGGTACTCATTGAGTCACGCGTGGTCGTGGTCAATGATGACTTCAGTCGCGCACTGGGTGTCCGCGCTGGCTACTCAAGCGTCACAGACAATAGCTCGGACGGCCTGATTACAGTGACCGGTAGCGCCACGGGCTCCGACGTTACCGTCGGCTCAGCGCTCGACAATTTGCAAACCAACGGTCAACCCTACCCGGTGCTGCTCGCACCGTTGGACGACCGCCTGAATGTGAACCTGCCCGTCGCCAACCCGGCCGGCCGTTTCGCGCTCGCGATTCTCGATTCCGACTATCTCGTCGATCTTGAATTGTCAGCGGTACAGGCTGAAGGCCGCGGCGAGATCATCTCAACACCGCGCGTCATCGCGACCAACCAAATTGAATCGCGCATCCTGCAGGGTGTCGAGATTCCGTTCCAGGAAGCGGCCGCCAGTGGCGCCACCGCAACGCAGTTTAAAGAAGCCGTTCTTGAGTTGAAGGTCACCCCGCTGATCACACCAGACGACCGCATCATCATGGATCTGCTTGTCAGCCAGGATAACGTCGGTGAAAACGTGCCCAGCGCGACCGGCGGCTTCGTGCCCAGTATCGACACCCGAGAAGTTGAAACTCAGGTCATCGTCAACAATGGCGAGACAGTGGTCCTCGGCGGCATTTATGAAACCGAGAATCGCGAGATCAATAGCAAGGTACCTGTACTTGGCGACCTGCCGGGTATCGGCGTGCTGTTCCGCACTACGCAGCGCATCTCGAACAAATCAGAACTGCTTATTTTTGTTACTCCGCGCATTCTTGACGACAGCGCGAACCTGAATTAAACGGCGCCGGCAAACGCGGCGACTAAGAGGATTAGACATGCGGACATTGCGACTTTTATTGGCACTTAGCGTTATCGCAACGCTCGTTGGCTGCGGTAGCGGCGGCGACGACGATGCGCTGGTAGTACCACCCGTCACAACGGTAGACCCGACTCTGCCGCTGCCGGTGGAGATCGCTTCGCTCGAAGCATTAACCAGCAACCCGCAGATTCCGTCGGACGGTGGCGTACCTGTCACCATCACCGCACTGTTGCGTGACGTGAACAACAACTTTGTTGCGGGCCAATCCGTGACGTTTGCCGCCGACAGCGGCGGATTGAGCGTGATCCAGGCAGACCCGACCATTGGTGGTGCACCTGCCGCGACCACCGATGAAAACGGACGCGCCACGGCTGAACTGTCTGCCGCAGGCGACCCGACAGACCGCGTTATTACGGTGACGGCAACGGCCGGCGACCTGACAGCCACGGTATTGGTAGCGGTGACCGGCACGCAGCTGACCATCACCGGACCAACATCGCTGGTACAAGGCGCCACGACCGAGTACACCATCGTTCTGGCCGATGCCGCCGGCAACGGCATTGCAAATCAGACGGTCGAGTTAACGTCGAGCCTGGGCAACCTGCTTGCGGCCACCACGTTGACTACCGATTTCAGTGGCCAGGCACAGGTTCAGTACACGGCGGTCAATGGCGGTTCTGATTCGTTGCAAGCCAGCGCGCTGGGCGAGACGGAGGCCGCGGCCATTAGTATTTCCGACGATACGTTTAACTTCATATCGCCTGCCGACGATACCGAAATTGACCTTGGCGCAAACCAGGACATCAGCGTGCGCTGGGTGCAAAATAACAGCCCGGTGGTTGGCCGGACCATTACATTCTCGACCACGCGCGGCACCATCATGCCGGCATCAGTGGTCACCGATGCGAACGGTACGGCAAACACCTCGGTGATGGCGTCCAATTCAGGCTCTGCCACCATCACAGCTACGGCAACCAATGGGCCTGTCGCGTCGCTGCCGATCGAGTTTGTTGCCGTGACACCTGAAAATATCGAAGTTCAGGCCGACCCGTTTACCGTGTCACCCAACAGCCAAAGCACCATTACCGCTGTATTGCGCGATGCCGAGGGCAACCTGGTCAAAAACAAGCGCATCACCTTCAGTCTTGAGGATGTGACCGGCGGCACCTTGTCGGTCAGCTCCGCCGTGACCAACAGTCAGGGTCGTGCACAAACTTCCTACACGTCCAATTCTGTCGTCAGCGCCGTCGACGGTGTCGAGATTGAGGCCCGCGTAGATGAAGACATGACAATCTTCGATACCGTTAACCTGACCGTTTCGGGACGCGAAGTTTTCATCACGTTCGGTACCGGTAATACGATCTCCGAGCCCAATGAAGCGCAGTATCGCAAGCTGTATGTTGTGCAGGTCACGGACGCCAGCGGTAACGCCGTGTCCAATGTCGATGTCGCGATGAGTGCCGTCTCAGAGTCGTATATCAAGGGCTTTTGGTACGCTGACTCCGCCTCCGACGCTTACGGCCCCAATGCCCGGGCACGCTGCCCCGACGAAGACGTCAATCGTGACGGCGCACTGCAGCCGGGCGAGGACTTCAACACCTCAGGTCAAATTGAAGCCGGTAACGTGGCGCTGGTCACACCGGGCACGTTTACGACGGATGCCGCCGGCCAGGGCCTGATCGAAGTGCTCTACCCGCAGGAATATGGTGGCTGGCTGGAAGTCGAACTGCAGGCCCGCGCTTCGGTTCAGGGCACCGAGTTTTCGGAAAAAGCCTTCTTCATTCTGGAAGTGCTTGCCGATGACGTGAATGACCTGGAACAGGCGCCTCCAGGACGACGCGTGGTCGTCGACGACCTGATCATTGCGGGTCTGACAGACAACGTTCTTGACGGTATCGAAAGCAACCTGGGTGTGTTCACCCTGTTTTCCAGCCCGTTTGGTTACAACAATGATTGTGCCGTGTGGGAGTTTGGCAACTAACGCCAACCCACAACCCCGGTTAAGAAAGGGCCCAGTCGGGCCCTTTTTTTTGCCTTGTGACGGGACCAGATCGCGCGTACGTCGCCGCGTTTTCTGTCCAACGCTCCAAAGCGTTACAATCATTCGCATGTCGGATCATTCGAGAATATTTCTAATTGGCGCCATGGGCGCCGGCAAGAGCGCTGTGGGTCGTACCCTGGCACGCCTGCTGCGCTATGAATTTGC
>CAYGSQ010000329.1:0-4832 GCA_964352435.1 uncultured Gammaproteobacteria bacterium
GCTTTATTCGACAAAAATTTGTTCCATTTCTTCAACTGCATTCGTCTAAAAATATTCAACGTTAGAAACCCGACAAATTAGTTTCTAGCGTGTGCGGGTTAGTGCACGATGACAAATGAATCGGAACAAGTTTTTGATTCGGCTACACGAGGCGCCTATAGGAAACAATGCGGGAGCTGGAACAACTCGATGACGAGCAGCTGATCGCGCGTGCGTTGGATGGGCAGGCCCGCGCGCAATGCGTGGCGTTGCTCTACAAACGCCATCTGCATCGTGTTGTTGGCTGGTGTTTGCGCGTTGGCGGTGATGAGCACGAGGCATTGGATATCGCCCAGGAAGTGTTTATTCGTGTGGACGGGACCCTGGCATCGTTTCGTGGTGATAGCCGCTTCACGACCTGGTTGTACGTGATCGCGCGGCGCACGGCCATTGACCATCTGCGTCGTCGGCAGGCAAATGTCGATAAGACGACCGCGTATGCTCGTGAGCCCGCCGGCGACACGCAGACGCCGGAGCAACTAACGCAGGCGGCGCAAACGTCGCGCCAACTGCATGCGGACCTGAATCGGTTACTCGCGCCTGACGAAGCGCAGGTTATCTACATGCATTTTTCTCTCGGTATGACCCTGCCCGCGATTACCCGCACTTTGGGGCTGACCAACCATTCAGGCGCGAAAGCGCCATTGGTGGCCGCGATGCGAAAGCTGCGGCGCCATTATAACGTCGCGCCCGGCGCGACTCGGAGTGCACCATGACTTCAATAAACAGCAACGCGCGCGAGTTCACGGAGTGTTCTCAATTATCCGATGCGCTACAAGGAGAGGACTGTCCCGCGCCGGAACAGTTTCTGACTGACGCGTGGTCGGCGCTGGACGCGGCGACGCGCATGCAATTTCAAACCCATATTGCGTCATGTGCCGCTTGTCAGGTAGAGCGGCGGCTCGCCAGGCTTTTTGATGAAGACAGTGCGACGTCTGCGCAGGTGCAGGCACTCGCACAACGTGTCCAAATGCCTGGCGACATGACGCCCGCTGCTCGACCATCCAGCGCGACGCCGTGGCGCGGCCTGCTGGCGGCCACGGTGGCAGCATGTGCGATCGGGCTGGGCGCGACCGCCTTGCGCGATAATGACGCCTTGCCCCAACTGCCAGCGCGAGATGATGCCACGCAAACGATGCGCGGAGCGCTGATTCACCTGTTGCCACAAGCGGCTGCGTCAAGTTTGCAGGCATCAATGATTCAGTGGACGGCGGTGGACGGCGGCCCGCTGTATCGCGTGTCGGTCCGCAATGCAGCGGACGATGTTGTGTGGACGGGCGAGACGCAGCGCACGCGCATTGCCTTGCCCACGGAGCTGGCCCAGACGGGCGGCAGACTGCGTTTTGAGGTGGTGGCCTACAACGAACAGGGCGAGCGCGTGGCGCAATCGGCGGAAGGGGTATACATTTCAGGAAGAGGAGGCGAACCATGATTCGCATAGACAAAGTCGCACTTGCACTGGTTTTTGCCGGGCTTCTGGCGCAGACGGCTGCGCGCGCCGACGATCACGGGCTTCTGTTACGGGTGCAGGATGCCGTCGGTACGCCAGGCGGTCGGGCAGTGATCACCTTACGGACCTATTCAACCAGGCCCGTAGGTCAAGGCACCATATGCATGCGCTTCGATCCGACACTAGGTCAGGTGCCGCCACTGTCATCGCTCAAAGGCGTCAAGGTGTTTGGTCAGGCGGATGACGTCGTTCAGAGTTTTACGACCAGCGAGCAAAACGGTGCCTTAATTATTGATGTCGAGTTTGCGTCAGCCAGTGCATCGATAAATACGATCGATGGACCTTTTGCGGCGTTTTATTTTGACGTGTCCCCGGATGCCATCGTAGGTCAGGAAACGGACATAGAAATTGATCCGGGCCTAACGGGTTTGCTGGACGAGAATGGCTTCCCCATTCCTATTGAGTTACGCGGCGGCGAACTGACGATTCGGGATCCCGCCATGCCGGTCGAGATTGCGGCGGAGGCGCATGTTGGCGACTTTCCGCATTTGCCTGTCACGCTGTCGCTGCAAACCAACGAGCCGTTTGCGATTGGTAGCGGTCAGGTGGGTATTCGCTACAGCAGCCGTGAGCTGACAGGCGCACACGTCTTGCGCAGCGATCCGCGCTTCGGGCGTGCTGACATCAAGATGGGTGGGCATGCGGGCCTTGCGGTCTTTAATATTGTTGCCACCGACCACGCGTTTAACGAGCTGCCGGGCAATATCCTGTCGATTGACGTGATGGCCAATCCCGCATTCGCATTTGGAACAGAGCCGGACATCTTTCTTGACCCGGCGCTTACCCATTTGTTTGATCGCGAAGGTCGTTATATACCCGTGTCGATGGAAGGCGCCATGTACGCACTACCGAATGCGGCGCCACCACCCAAGGATGAGAGTGGCGCCAAGAAGCGGCATCGCAAGTAGCGCGAACCAGCGGGTGTTATTTGGCGGCTTGATGAGCGGCCCGCTTTCGCCGTAGATCACGTAGCCAGCCCAAACAGTGGGGGCACTCCAGTCTTTCGATTCCGCCAGACGTCGCTTGGTGGCCTGGAGCGCGTCGTTGGGTGACAGTCCCCGCGCAAGATGGGCATAAAACTGATCCATCACGACTGCACTGGCGGCGTCGTCCACGGGCCACAGCGTCGCCAGTACAGCGCGTGAGCCCGCGGCCATGAAGGCGCCGACCAGATTGGTCACCGGCGCGCCTGCCGTGCCTTTGCCATTGGCCGTGCTGCACGCTGACAGAACGGTGAGCGCGACTGGCAGGTCGAGTGCGGCGACGTCACGCGGGTACAGTAGCCCGTCATCGAGGTCGCTGGGGCCAAGTATGAGTACAGCTGCATCATCCAGTCGCGAATCCACCACGGCGTGGCTCGCGATATGGAGCACATCTCCATGACCGACGCGTGCGTCGCGCAACGCCGTTTCGCTGGCGGCGTGGTCAATCAGTACCTGCGCGTGTTGCTCGAAGTAGGTTGCCACATTGGACACTTCACCGGTGACGTGAAGCAATGGCTGTAGCGCGCGCAATGCGGGATGGTCCGGGATTTTTGGGTCGACCGTGCCGTGCGCAAAGGCGAACAGTTTCGGTCCCTTGCCAACCGGCAGGTTGGCCGGGGGGCTCAATGTGGCGACATAGCGCACGACCATGGGACTGGTACGCCCGCCAAGACGATGGGCAATAATGAAATCGAACGGCACCAGTGCCAGCGGCCCGTCCGGTGCAACGGCGAGGTCGGCGCGCGTGTCGTCCAGGTTGTCGAGTAATGGCAGCAACTCATCCAGGACAGAGCGGCGCAGCGACTGATTGCCACTCAACATGCTGTGCAGTGATTGCGCGGCACTTTCAATTGGTGATGTGTCGTAGCGGCGCCAGACAATCGTGTCTGCTCGCACCGTCCAGACATCCGTGTTGTGCGTCGTGACAAAAAACTCCAGCAAATGATCCGACCGCTCGTCTGCATTCGTGTCAGCGATCATCGTGGCGCCACTGCGCCCGGTTGCCTCCAATAGCGCGAGGGCCTTGGCGCGACCGGCAATGCGCAGCGACTGACGCGCGACGTCTGTGGTACCGGTGCGTTGATAGCGCTCGTGCAGAATATCGATGGCCAATGCGTAAGCCGCGCGTCGATCGGTCAGCAGCGTTTGTCGATGTGTATCCATGATCAGCGCGGCGCGCTGGCCCTCGATGTGCTCGATGGCACGTAGCGCGGCGTCCAACGCTTGCTCCGACGCGCCACGTGCATGGGCTACCCGGGCGCGCGCATCGAGGATGAACCAGTCGCCCGTCGCGTCATCCAACGCCGCGAGCAGCGTTTCGGCTTGCGCAACGTCGCCTCGATCCAATCGCGCGCGCAAGGAAAAATACCGAGCCTCGCGCGCGGCACCCACATCGCCGCTGGTGTCGCTGAGCGCGCGCGCCTGATCAAGGTGTGCTAACGCCGTGTCGATATCGCCTTGATCAAGCCAGTGCACCAGCGCCTGATTTAGATGCACGTTGGCCACGGCCGCTTGATCGCCGCGTTCCTCGAAGGTCTGCAGCGCGGCGCGATACGCGGCCAGCGCGGCTGCAGGATCGCCAAGATTGCGCAGCACAACGCCACGGTTCAGTTGTATGTCACTAAGCAGAGTTGGCGCTGCGGATGGCGCTGCTGCCATGGCGTGATCCAACTGCACAAGCGCCTCGTCGTACGCACCAATTTGTTCCAGCACGACGCCTGTATTTAGTTGCAGCAAGACGCGTTGATACTCGGCCCAATCAGGATCTTCCGCGCGCTCGATAAGCGCTTCGGCCCGGTTGTACTGCTCTAGCGCAGCCGCGTAGTGGCGCCCATTGGTTTCCAGTACACCCAGATTTGCCAGGCTGATGACCTGACCCTGGATGTCATTCATGTGCCCGTAAATTTCTATCGCGGAGCCATAGCGTAAGCGGGCAAGATCGACGTGTCCGAGGCGCGCCTGCACGCGCGCAAGATTGTTCAGCGTGCGGGCTTCAGGGAGGCTAATCGTCCCGGCGCGCAGTGAGAGTGCTTTTTCACAAAGCGCTTCTGCGGCGCTTAAGTCGCCGCGATCGGTCAGGATGACGCAACTGTTGTTCAACGCCGTTGCACGGTGGGCGCGCGCGGTGTCACTGGCTGCCACGTCGGCATACAAACTCAACGCTTCATCAAGCAGCCCAGCGCGATGTTTGTCGCGCGCTTCGTTCAGCGTGATGTTGGGGGCCGGCGGTGGACTGTAGTCAGGCGGTATCGGGCCGCCCGCGGCCGGCAGCGCGAGAATCAGCAACAATGCGCGACCAA
>CAYGSQ010000330.1:0-4824 GCA_964352435.1 uncultured Gammaproteobacteria bacterium
GGCTTAACGTGTACGCCAAAATCGCACGTGGCTACAAAGCTGGCGGCTTTAACCTCGGCTTGCCAGACGGCGCGCCCGACAGCTCGTTGCTATTCGATGCAGAGTTTCTGTGGAATTACGAATTGGGCCTGGCGACGTCTTTGTGGGATGACCGGGTCGTGATCGACGCCAATCTGTTTTGGATGGAGCGCACGGATCAGCAGGTGCAGACGTCCAGTCAGTTGGATCCCAACAATCCTGCGACGTTTGTGTTTTTCACGGACAATGCCGGCAAAGGACGTAATCTGGGGGTGGAAATGACGGCCGACATCGCGCTCACCGAGCGTGTATCGCTGTACGCCAATGTGGGTTTGCTGGATACCGAGATTCGCGAGCTGGCCAGCGGCGCGGCGATCGAGGGCCGGGATCAGGCTCACGCTCCGGGCTACTCGTTTGCCGTCGGTGGTCGATTTGATTTAACGCGAGGCTGGTTTGCGCGCATTGATCTGACCGGGCGCGACGCATTCTTCTTTTCCGACAGTCACGATCAGAAGTCGCGGGCCTATAGCCTGCTCAATGGGCGCGTAGGATATGCAAAAGGACCATGGTCGGTCACCGCGTGGGCGCGCAATTTGCTGGATGAAAAATATGCCGTGCGCGGCTTCTTCTTTGGTAACGAGCCGGCGCGCGACTTCGCCGATACGCTCTACACGCGACAGGGTGATCCCCGGAGTGTCGGCGTGTCATTCGAATGGCGGATGGAATAGCGGCGCATGGGACCCTGGCTCGAAACCATCGCGGTGGTGTTTGCCTTGCTCTACCTGGTGCTGGTCATTCGCCAGAACATCTGGTGCTGGGGCGCTGCGCTGGTCAGTACCTCAATTTACGTCTACGTGTTCGTTGACGCCGGGCTGTACATGGAGTCGGGCCTGCAAGTGTTTTACATCGTGATGGCGCTGTATGGCTGGTGGCAGTGGCGTGGCGGCGCGAGCGGCTCGCGGGCGCCGATTATCCAGTGGCGGGCAGGCCAGCACGCGCTCGCGCTGTCTATCATCGTGGGTCTTTCGATATTGTCCGGCGCACTGCTTAGTCGCTACACGTCAGCCGCGCTGCCGTTTATCGATTCGTTGACCACCTGGGGCGGCGTGGTCGCGACGTATATGGTGGCGCGCAAAGTTTTTGAAAACTGGCACTACTGGTTTGTCATCGACAGTATTTCGATTTACCTGTATCTCAGCCGTGGCCTGACGCAAACGGCGGTGCTGTTTGTGTTGTATCTGGTGATGGTGGTGGTCGGCTATGTCGCCTGGCGCAAGGCGTTGCGCGCCGCGCCCGAAGGCAAGCGCGTCAACCATTCGCCATGAGCACCTTGACGGCGCATCAGGCGCTGGGCCAGGTGCCAGACTGGGACGTGCACAACACAACCCTGATCTGTGATCTGGGCGGCAGCACGACGAACGTGTCGTGGCTGATTGAACTCGCCGCTGTGCAGTACGTGCTGCGCGTCGATACGCCGCGCGTGCAGCGGCTCGGGCTCAACCGGCATCGTGAAGCGCTCGTGCGCGAACAGGCGGCGCATGCGAACATTGCACCTGCAGTGGTGCACAGCAATCCAGAACTCGGCATCTTGTTGAGCACATACGAGGCCGGCCGAACCTGGACCACTGCGGACCTCATGAATGAACACAATCTGCGACAGCTCGCCGATTGTCTGCGGGTCCTCTATGCGCTACCGGTCGTTGGCGAACCGATTGATCTTGCGGCCTCGCTTGTGACCTACGCGGCACAGCTGGGCGACACCGATTCAACTTTGCTTGCTAATGAAGCCGTGGATCAACTGGCGCAGGTGTCCGATTTCACCGCCGTGCTTTGTCACAACGATCTGGTGGCGCCCAACGTGATCACGTCGCATCGGCTTTGCTTGATCGACTGGGAATACGCCGGAGCGGGCAACCCCTTGTTCGATCTGGCGGTGGTGATCGAACATCACGCTTTGCCGCTCGATCTGTGGCGCCCATTCGTGAAGCACTGCATTGGCGATCTATCCGCTTTACAGGAGCAGGATTTGCGGCGCTTGCGTCATGTTTACCGAACATTGGTTACGTTGTGGGATGCGGTCACCTGACTACGGCTCGCTTACCAAACATCCATCATAAGCGCCGACTTTTTCGAGCAATGCACGGCACAGACGGCTGGCCTGTGCCGCGTCACCACTTCTGCGTAGAAGTGCGGCGAGTCGCGCGGTAGCTTCTGGCTCCAACGGCGACAGGTCGAGCACCTGTCGATACCAGATTTCCGCATCTTCGGTTTGAGACAAGGCTTCATAGCGATCACCAATGACCACGCCGAGCGCCGCCTGCCATGGGCCAACGCGCTGCGGTTCCCAGGCATAAGCGCGCGCCATTGCCGCGTAGGCGCGCTCGAAAGCGGCCAGCGCTGAGCGCGGGTCTTGTTTCATCGTGTAGATTTCGCCGAGATTGATCATGGATGCCCACGCGTCGCCATCCAGCGCAATGGCGCGCTCATAGGTTGCCTGTGCAAGGTCAAGCTCGCCTTTTGCGGTGTGCGTAAAGGCAAGTGATTTGAGGGCATCAGGATCGTCCGGTGCAAGACGTACCGCCCTTTCGGCCATGGCGGACGCACGCGATAAAATCTCTTGGGCCGCAGGCGTTTGAGTCAGCCCCCGATCCAATGCATTGGCCAAGGTGCTTGCGCCAACTTTGGACGATTGGGGCGTATGCGGCCAGCGGATCACGCGTTGCACCAGTGCATTCGCCAGTCCGGCCTGGGCCTTGGCATTGTTCGGATCGAGCGCCAGAGCGCGCTCATACAGCACGATGGCGGCTTCATTATCCGACCGCGTAAAGCGCATATACGCGTCATTGGCGCGACCGGTCTGCATGTCGCCCGGTAACTCGGTCGCGGGCGGCGACGCGCCAAATGCGATAAAAAGGCCGGTGGCGATCACAATGAGCACAGCTGCCAACAGAGCTTTGAGTTGCCAACCTGCCGGCGCCGGGCTCTGTTGTTGGTCCGAAAATGTGACGGGTGCGATGAGTCGGTAGCCGCGCTTGGGCAGGGTTTGAATAATGTTGGGTGCCTGCGCTGAGTCGCCAAGAGCACGGCGCAGCCGCGAAATTGACCGGGCGACCGTATCTTCACCAACGACGACCTGCGCCCAGACCTCCGCTTCAATCTCGGTCTTTGCTCGCACACGGCCCGGTTCACGGGCGAGATACACGAGCAGCGCCATAAGTTTGGGCTCCAGCGTGGCCGTGGTATCCGATTGGGCTATTTCGCCGGTTTGAGGGTCGATGTTCCACGCCCCAACGGTAAAGGTTTGCTGCATCAAAATATTTGATAATCCAATGAGTTAACGGGCCGTCAGGACTTTGTCAGGGTAATTGGACCTCGAGGACATGGTCAAAATACTAGCCCGCATGCCAAGTTTGCGACAATGACTATCTACTCAAGGACGCTTCGCATGATACGCCTTCTCCTAATTGCCGTGACCCTCATTGGTTTGTGCTCATGTACGCGTGCACAGGTGAGTCGTCCCGATACGGTGACCGTCGCCGTGGACAATCTACGGGCCGACTTCGCCGATCTCTATCACGGGCTACAAAGTGCACACGTCGATCTTTTCGCGCATAGAAGCCGGGCGGACTACGATGCCCGTTTCGACGAGATGCTGGCGGCGCTGGATAAGGACATGAGTGCGTTCGACGCTCAGGTCTACTTTCAGAAGTTCGTGGCCTACGGCAACGTGGCGCACGCGCGCATCGAATTTCCGCAGCATGCATTCCGGGTGTTTCGCGAGGGTGGCGGTAAAACCCTCCCGATTTATCTGCGGATTGCGGACGGGCAGGCCTACGTTGGCGAAAATTACTCGGGCAACCCATCCGTCGCCATAGGCCAAAAAATACTCGCGCTCAATGGCGTGGCGATGCGTGACTGGCTGCAGCTTGCGGCGGAACATGTGTCCGCCGATACGCCGTACATCGCACACTCGTTGCTGGAATTTACGTTCCCGCAGTATGTGTGGCTTGAACTGGGCGAAGTCGCAACGTTCGAACTCGAATTGATGGGTGCTGACGGCAGGCGACACACGCAACGCGTCAGTGCCGCGACACGTGACCTGCAGCGCGCGCAGGCCCAGTCGCAGCCCAAGACCTTTTCACTTTCGAGCAATGAACGCGTGGCGCGAATGCTGGATGAGGGTACGGCCTACCTGCGACCGGGCCCGTTCTATAACGTGGAAAATCCTGCCGCTGTGTGGGACAACACGGCGTTTGTCGCTTTTATCGATGACGCATTTGAGTCGTTCATCGACGCCAAAGCATCGTCGCTGATTATGGACCTGCGCCAAAATCCTGGTGGCGACAATTCGTTTAGTGATCCCATGCTCGCGTGGATTGCCGACGAGCCATTTCGTTTCTGTTCTGCATTCCTGATTCGCTCCAGCGATGAGGCTGCGGCATCCAATCAACGTCGTCTGGACGCCAATGCTGGTGCCGTCGAGAGTGTTTCAGCGCGGTTTGCCAAGGAGTATGCGCGCGTGCCGCGTGGCCAAAATTTCGAATTCGACATACCGCTGGCGCAGCCGCGGGCGGGTGCAGGTTTCAACGGCGATGTTTACGTGCTGGTCGATCGTCATGCGTATTCGAACGCGGTCAATGTGGCGGCCATCATTCAGGACTATGGGTTTGGCATTGTGGCAGGGGAAAAGACATCCGATATGGCAACGACCTACGGCGCGATGGAGACGTTTTCCCTGCCGCGTACTAAGATGGATGTGGGCTTTCCAAAAGCTCACATCATCCGGCCGTCGGGCGACAGGGTGTC
>CAYGSQ010000331.1:0-4803 GCA_964352435.1 uncultured Gammaproteobacteria bacterium
GAGCAGCTTCGACGGCGACATTGTCGCCTACACCTTCAAGCGCGACGGCGCATTCGTTGATCGCGCCACCGTTGAGGCGGGGAAAGTCACGCTGCCGTTTAGCGCTGATCAGGCGCGTGCGCGTCGCGTTTTATTCGGCCCGGCCATTGACAGCGAACTGGCGCCCACTACCACAACGCTGCGCAGGCTGTCCGCCTTCGAGGCCGTCCTGACCGCGGGCGGGCTGGTGGACCGCGTAATCATTCCCGGTGACATCCTGACATTGTGGCCGCTGTGTTTTTGTTGGGTCACCGGACGCGTGCTAAAGAATGGCAAGCCGGTTTGCGGCGCCGTTGTTCACGCCTGTGAAGTCGACGCGATCTTCTGGCTACAACGACTCACCGATCGCGAACTCTATCGACTGCGCGATGACCTGCTTGAGCAGTTGCGCCAGCCACCTGTCCTAGACCTGCCGCGCCCGGGTCCGCGATTCGAGATCGACTAGCCGCTGCTCGATGCGGACCGGGTTGCCTTTAACCCGCAACCCGACCCGCCCATTCGACGAGCGCTGGCCACGCATGCCGCGAACAACTTGCCGCGTGCCATCGATTCGCTGCCGGCAGATGCGCTAGCTGGCTTGACCGCGCAGTCGGCAAACATCCTGCGCGCCACGCTGATTGATCAATTCAAACTGTTCTATCCGTATCTGTGCCTGACGCAGTACTGGTGGCGTTATCGCTGTGACGAAATCGGCACGCGCACCACCGACGAAAACGGTCGTTTCACTTTTCTTTTGCCCTACAACTGCAACGGTGACAAACCCGACATCTACGTCTGGGCAGAGTTTCCAATCGGTGGCGTAAACCAGACGATCTATCGACCGCCGGTGCGCTGCAACACCTATTGGAATTACACCTGCGGCAGCGACATTATCATTCAGGTTACCGACCCGCGGGTGCCGACCTGCGATCCGAACAGCGACCCGGACGGTTGCCTGGTCGCCGTCATGTCGATAGGCGCTGGTGCCAGCGTTGACGAAATTCAGGCCAATGGACTGACGAGCACAGGCGCTCCGTTCGGCGGCACACTGGAACCGCGCGTTGATTTTAGCCGCACGGATTTAATCAACAAGGGCATCACCCATTATCGGTGGTCATACCGTCGGCTTACCGGCCCGGACGGCGTCACACCTGACGTGAGTACCTGGCAGCCACTGACGCGCGACGTCTATCGTCACTACCGGGTATTTGTCGATGGCGATCTGAGCTATCCATCCGATCGAATGGGTCCGGACCCGGCTGGGCCCGCCGTCGACACGGTTCGTATTCAGCCACCCACCCCGCCGGCCGATGGTGACGTATGGTTCAACACCAACGAGCATGTAGATCTGGCGAGTGGTTATTTTGAGACGCGTCATCTGCCGGGAACACCCGCCAATGCACAGGCTGGTGACGATCTGGCGGCCGGCCAGTACGAGCTTAAACTCGAATTGTTTGAAGCGGCTTCTGCCGTGCCCATCGAGTTCGAGCCCAACGGTGTTGTGCTCAAGGTCGCGAACATGGCAGCGCCGTTTCCCGAAGACGTCAACACCACCGGCGACGCACCGGAGTATCGCCGCATACGCAACGGCGCCGGGCACACCGTGGCGTTCCGCATGGTGCTGCGCGTAGACAACAACTTTTGCCAGGCGCACATCATCCCGGCAAGTGGGTCCGCGACTGATTGCGGGATCATCAACGCCGACGGTACGTCGACGATCGAACTTGGATTTCAGGCACGTCACCCTAATCACTTCGCCCGCTACACCCACACCGTGGAACGCGGTGACGAGCAAATGGTTGCAATAGCTGCAACATCGGGCGTCGCAGGTAACGCTGACGCGAATGGGTTTGTGCAAGCCCCCCCGTTTGAGTATCGCCGCAACTTTGTCGCAGCCACGCTCCTCGCCACCTGCCCCCAAGCAGCGTTCGCCCAGTTGATTGACGTCGACGCGACCGCTACCAACGGCTATTCGCGCATCAGCAGCTACGACCGCTCCGACATAGGCGCATTTGCGTTGGTGTCTGACTGCCCTCCCTGTGATTGCGACTGAGTCGCGATAGCGCTTTTGGTGGCCCGTGGACGGACCTTTGTGTTCGCTCCGCGGGCCATCCTTTTTAGCGCGGGCGGCCGCAGTGCCGAAATATTGACCACTTGTTCGACATAACCCGGCTGTGCGTCTACAGTATTCCCACGCGTGTCCTCGGCGCGCGCGTTGGGCTATTAGGGGGCCAGCCGTTGTTGACTAAAAAAACTGTTGTATCGCTTGCAGCCACGCTGCTTTTTGCGTCATGCGTGTCTGCTCAGGAACGCTCAATCGAAACCTGCTCGGACGGCGAGCCTACAACAGGCAAAGGCCTGCCCGACAAAGACGCCGATGGTATTGCTGATGCCGTCGACAATTGCATAGACCAGCCCAACCCGGCGCAAGTCGATTCCAATGCCGACGGTTTTGGCAATGCGTGCGATGCTGATCTCAACAATGACAACATCGTAAACGTTTTGGATCTCTCGCTATTGCGCGCCGCATTTTTCGAGGACAGCCCCCTCAGCGATGCGGATTTTGACGGCGACGGCGACGTCGCCATCAGCGACCTGGCCGTTATGCGCCGCCTGTTTTTTAAACCGCCCGGTCCGATCGGACCCTGCCTGGCCGACGAGGCCCTGTGCCGCGGACCCATGTATTTCGAGGCCAGCGATCAATCGGATAATCCGCAGGCCAATCTGTTCGTTTTGAAAACGACTGATCCTGGCAGTATCTACCACGCGAAACGACTCCTCGATGGCAGCTCGCAGTGCAACCAGGCGATTGCCGGCTATACGTTCCTGGGCACTCAGGACTGGAACACGGATTGGGGTTTCTACATTGATGGTGATGTCTATTTCCACGGTGACAGTCTGAATGCCCCGACGGGCTGCAACCGCACCGCCGGCTTCGTGGAAGCCAATCTTGGAATGTGGTGCAACATCGATACACGGGCGACGCAGTGCCGGTTCTGGTGCCCGTGGACCTCCGGGCTGACCCGCATCGTGCCGGTAGTGGAAAGCCCGCTAGACTGACTCCGATGATTGAGCCGTGCTGATCAAGAGCGTGTTGTGCGACCAACCTGTCGTACAGCAGTGTTCCTTATTGGCACACCATCAGGTCCCTTTTCGGGCAACTGCAGTTTTCTTATGACTTGCGTATCGGCGTCCACCTCATTGGCATCCACAACGTGTACCTGATTACGGCCATTGTTCTTGGATGCGTAGCACGCGGCATCGGCCAGACGAATAAGGGCCTGCCCGTCGGCGACCGATTCCGAGCTCGCAACCCCGACGCTGACACCAAGTGTGTAATAGCTGGTGCCCCATGGGAGGCGATAAGACGCAACCTCATTGCGAATTTTCTCAGCACTTCGTCGCGCAGATTCCGTCGAACTGTCGACTAACAACAGGCAAAATTCGTCGCCTCCCATGCGCCCGAGCACATCGTCATCGGACGCGGTTTCGACGAAAAATTGCACTACATCGAGCAGCGCCTGATCACCCGCCGCATGGCCGGCGGCGTCATTAATGTCCTTGAAGTTATCCAAATCCATGTAGAGCAGGAAATGCTCTTTGTGGGACAAGATCCCCGACACAACCGCGTCGAGCTCGCGTTCAAACGCACGCCGATTGAGCAGTGAAGTCAGACCATCATGATCGGCCTGCCACGTCACCAGAAGTCGTGTCCGCTCCAGACTACCCAGGAGTGTCGCCATATAGGGTCCGAGAAAGATCATCAATCCGGCAACGGTTGCGGAGAGCATGGGTTGTGCCTGCCAGTAGTCGCTCGCCAGGTAGACGAACCCAAAACCGCACACAGACAGTGCACTGGCGACAAACAGATAACGCACGCCATAGACCATGCCGCTACCGAGCATGATCCACAAATAAAACAGGGCAATGGGGTCAACCGTGCCGGCGCCAAGATAGAGTCCGGCTGACACCCCGGTAACGTCCAGCGCAATGGCCAATAAGTTGCGGGAAATGCGCTGCACAGGTCGCAGCCAAAGGTCGCAACCTATGGCCACAGATCCAACAACGTAGAGGAGCACGCCGTATTGCATTAGCGTGTGTTCGAGCACGGATCCTGCCACGCCCGACCGATGCGTCAGCCACACGATAACGGCCACCACACACGCTGCCATGATGCGCGACAGTGCCTCGATCCGATCCCTTTCGATACTGTAATTCAGCGTTTCCTTTCGCATTCCACCAAATTTAGCGCTGTATCGTGGAAAAGAACGTGATCCAGCTTACAGTTAGCGCAGGTAGTTCACGTGGTCACGTACTCTTGCCGTTAACATAAGCTTGCTACCGTGCCACCGTGGTGCGCTAAATTTCCAAAGTGCGCACGTCCGACATAATATTGGCGTCCGTTTTCAGAGCCTGTCCTGTCAACCATTGCTCCGCTAAATCGTTAGTCGCCATATGAGCATACAACCAGAAAACTACTGGAGTATCGGCACGTGAAGATCAACACCGCCATTGCTGCCAACCGATTTGGACTGGGTGCCAGACCGGGCGAGCTTGCGGCCATCGATGGGCGCCATCAGGCGTGGCTGCTTGATCAATTACAGGGTCCCGCCGCACCTGCTCAGGCTTTGTCGCAGTTACCCAAGACCACCGACATCTGGGTCGAAGTCGAAGAGGTGCGCGCAATGCGGCGCGCTGCAAAGAAGGCCGGCAAACCCGCTGCTGACGTGGCGAAGAAATTCGGGGCGACAGTAAGACAAATCTATTTGTCCCACGTACTTGCTC
>CAYGSQ010000332.1:0-4798 GCA_964352435.1 uncultured Gammaproteobacteria bacterium
ACACCCAACAGAAAATGGTCAGCGCCAGGGGCGCGATCAGATCATTTTTGGCATGGAAGCCGTCTTTCACGCTTTGGTCGACGAACTCAACGATGACTTCGACAAACGCCTGAAAACGACTGGGGACGCCGGTGGTCGCACGTTTGGCTACACGGCTGAACGTAAAGACAAACACAAAACCGAGCACAATGGCGAAAAACATGGAATCGAGATTGAGCGCCCAGAAGTTGCCCTTGCACACATCGCCCGCGCCGTGGAAATTCGAGACCACCTGACCATCGACCATGCAGGCCTGAAGGTTCTGCAGATGGTGGGCAATATATTCGCCACCGTTTGCGTAGCCGCCGTGTTCGCCGCCGCTTGCCATATCTGTTTTTCCCGTTCCCTAATCTAAATTGAGGCGCGTGGCCTCGATTCAAGCTGTTCGTTTGTTCAGTTCAACGCACTCGGGTCGCGTAAAATGGCCCACCAGATACCGTTGTAGGCCACGATAAACCCGACGATTAACGCCAGCGGATTCAGAGGCTTTACAACTACGAACACCACCGTAAAAAGTGCTGCCGTCATCAGTAGCTTGCCGATTTCGCCGAACCAAGTGGCCCGCAACATGCGCCCTGCATCGCCCGAAGGCTGTGCTGACATCATGCGCATGGCCAGATATATATTGGGGATTACACAGATGGCGCCGCCGAGCCAGGCTGAATAGCCGGCTACGGCGTCGAACAGCAGCCATGCCGCGACTCCTGCGATCATGCCCAGAATAAACTGGGCCGCGAGAATCTTGCGGGCGGCGCTCACAATCTGTGCTTTCCCCAGAAAAATAACCAAGTATCAATTGCTTGGGCACTAAAAACGCCACGCTGGCCAAACGGACAAGATGTGGCGTTCCAATAATTAAGCAGTTTGAGACTCAGCCAAAAGCGGGCGCCATTATAGTGGGGCGATTGCTGCCTTACAACACAAGATCCCGGTTCTTTTCGTCTTGAATGGAATTAATCGGCAAATGCCGAGCGCTCACGGGATTTTATGTAGCCACGCCAGCACCAGACCGCTGGTCCAAACGAGGCAGGCCATGATGAACAATGTGCCGCCATCCCCCTGCACTTCGACGCCCAGCGGCGTGAATAAATGGAAGGTGATCGCGCCACTCATGATCGCCGTGGCCAGCAGGCCACCCGCCAATGAGAACAGACGCTTGCGGGCAAACGCGCCGATGAGCACCAGTGCCGAGGCGACCAGCTCGGCCGAACCGATGATGTACTGGCTGAATATCCCGTTTTTGGCAAACAGGTTGCCGACGCCCAGGCTGACGGTCCAGGCGTTGAGCGTGCCGAAAATATGCTGGGTTTCGGGCGCATCGCTAAATTTGAAGAACAGCGACTGGATAAACACAAACGCTATGAAAACGCTTAACACAATGACTAATATACGCTTTTTATCCAACGGACTGCCTCGTCTACACTCAATAGGCCGCTGGCACTGACGCGCCCAAGCAGCGAATGGACCGGAAATATACACCCACCGGGCCGCGGTTGTCTGCCCCGCCTGACGCTGTTCATCCAGGCGCTGACGTCATCCACTCCCGCGCCTGGCGGGACGCAGGCGGCGCCACGCAAAAACCCTGGGCACGCACTTAGGCGTCGTCAATCCGTTTGAGTTTACCGGCCAGGAATGCGCGCACCGCGGGGTCTTCCGAGAGGCCTATCGCACGCGTGTACGCATCACGTGCAGGTTCAGGTTGCCCGGCCTGCAGATGCAGATGCGCTTTCACCGCGAAATAAGGCTGGTAGGTTTTTATCGCGTTACGCGGCAGCGATGCCAGCGCACCGAGACCCGCCGCCGCGCCGCGCGCCTCACCCAGCGCTGCAGCACGCCCCACCAGCGCCGCCAGGGTGGGCGCCACGCGAACCAGACCCTCATACAACAATGCGATCGCCTCAACGTTGGGCGGTTCACCGACGGACGTGCGCACGTGTTGTGACTGAATAGCGGCTTCAAGCTGGTAACGCCCCATTGCATTGAGCGACGCGGCCCGCGCCAGGTGTTGCTCGGCGGCATCCATCATCGACCAGTCCCACAGTGCCCGATCCTGCTCCAGCAGTGGCACGAAGCCCCCCGCGCTATCGCGTCGCGCATGTACCCGGCCGGCAGAGAACAGCATTAGCGCGACCAAACCGTGCGCCTGCGCATGGCGTGGCTCCTGCGCACAAACAATTCGCCCAAGCCACAGCGCTTCATCCGCCAAGCCGTGACGACGATCCTGCGCACCCTCGACGTCTTCCCAGCCCGTGCCAAAGGCCGCGTAGATCGCACTCAGGACATCCGCCAGGCGCGCGCTGCGTTCATCGTTGTCGGGCGCGCCAAACGGCAAACCCTGATCGCGAATATGTCGTTTGGCTCGCGCCAGTCGTTGCCCCAGCGCCGCTGGACTGACTTGAAACGCGGTGCTCATTTGCTGCGCCGTCAAACCCAGTACGGTTTGCAGCATTAGCGGAGCACGCGCCTTCACGTCGATAGCTGGATGCGCGCAGGTCAGCATCAGCTCGACACGTCGATCAGGCTCGGTAGCGATAGACGGCCCCGCTTCGAGCAGCGGCAACAAAACCGTAGCGCCGTCACGTTCCACTTGTCGATGGCGCGCGGCGTCAATGAGCAAACGTCGCGCGGTGGTGAGCAGCCAGGCCGCCGGCGTAGCAGGCACACCTGCAGTGGGCCAGTGGGTCAGCGCGCGCTCAAACGCGGTGCACAGTGCATCCTCGGCGCGCGCCACGTCGTGCCCTTGGCGACACAACGTGGCGATCAGTTTGCCGTAGGCATCACGCGCCGCCGTCTGCGCGGCGCTGTACGCTGCGCTCGTCACATGTAGTTGGGGATCGCGCGCACTTCCACGCCACCACCGGATGCTGACGCGTGCGGCAAGCGCTTCGCCCAGCCAATGGCCGCGTCGCGGTCCGCGACATCAATCAGATAAAACCCACCGAGCTGTTCCTTGCTGTCGGCAATCGGGCCGTCCTGCACGGTGCCATCGGCCAGCACAGTCACGGCTTCCGAGCTGTGCGTCAGCGGTTCGCCGCCCACATACACGCCCGCCTCGTTGAGTGCGTCGGTGAAGGCCTTGTGCGCCATCATCACCTCGCCGATCTGGGCTTCGTCAAAGCTGTGAAAGGTTTCGTCGTCATGAATCAATAGTGCAAATTGCATGCTGTGCTCCTGTCAATTGGTTGCGCACGGGCAACCTCGCCGTGCTTACTATAAATGACGAGCGGGATGGGTGGGTTTTGACAGGTGGCGTAAGAAAAACCGCTCGGGACGGACAAGATCACCGAGCGGTAAGAGGAGTAATCGGGATAAATCAGAAATAGGTGTGCAGCTGCAGGAAATACTCGTCGGTATTCTGCTGCGGGCTTTGTTCAATGCCGTCACCAAGGCGCACCCCCCCGATTAGCTGCACAAACGTCATCGGAAAATACTCGTAAACAAAGCTGTAGCGATTGCGCTCGTCTTCGTCCACTTCGTCGTCCGGGTCAAAGTACTCGTAGGTGATTTTGAGGTTGTGGCCTTTCTTGAGCCAGTAGTTGGCTTCGGCAAATCCGATCCACTGGCGCCGCGGCCCGGTCGCAAAACCGCGGTCGTCAATGTAGTCAATTTCAAACAGCCAGTTAACCGGCCCGGTTGCCGCACCGGCAAACAGATTGCCCATGGTGCGTTTGGACTGACTCACGTCGTTGAAGTTGAGGCTGGCACCGACACGCCATTTTGGCTGAATGAAACTGCCGCGCAGACTAAACTGTTTGCCGCGATCAACCTCGCCCGCGCCGGCCGTGCCGTTGGTGATCGCCAGATTGAGTGACATGCGTTTGCTTTCGTAGCCCACCTCAGCGCCGTCGTCGGGCGTCGCATAGTTGATGCCCGGCACCTGACGAATAAAGGCCGTGTCGTCTTCTACCCGCCAGCCGTAGGGCAGAAACATGCGTCCGGCGCGCGCGTAAAAGCGTTTGTCACCAAACCAGAACAACGCATAGGCCTCGCGGTTGGTTGCGCCACCCGGCGCCACGCGCTCGTCTACGTACAAGGACAGTTTATCCGCAATCAAGTGGAACTCGGCGTACAGCAACACCTCTTCAAGCGCGAACTCAAAACGATCATTACGCTCAGGGATGTTGGTGTTGGCCAAATTGCCGCGCGCGTCTGCGCCAATCGAAAAACGATCCGTGATGATGCCGTTCCACACGCCACTCAAGGTGCCCGACGACAACGCCGTCTGCGCCATCGTCGCGCCAAAAGCTGTGCGTTTGCCCCCGCCGGTCGGGCTGACGTGACACGCCACGCACTTGCTGCCGGTCTGAATAGCAATCCACGGCTCCGCGTTAGCCTGCTGCAAACCACCCAGCGTCAGCGCCAAAATACTCGCGGCGCTTCGTCCGCCTTTTCTCATTGTTGTTTCTCCCCGCGGCGGGACGCCACGCGTGAACTGTTGTCGATGGTCACCATGACGGTTTGCGACACGCCTCATTGCCCGCCGCATCCACCGCGCTCACAAGCACCGAATAGATGCCGTCGACCACATCGCGGCTGTCCCAAAGCAGCGTATAGGGCATCGTGCCCACGCTGCCCACCTCCGTTCCGTTAACCAAAAAACGGACATCGGTCACCGCAATGTCATCGACGGCAAAGGCATTCAGTGTGATCTCGCCGCTGACCGGCGTGGTGATCGCGGCCAGACTGACGGCCGGCGCAATGGTGTCGGGCGGTGTGGCAAACGCGCCGCCGTCGATCCACGCGCGTACAGCAGCAATTT
>CAYGSQ010000333.1:0-4784 GCA_964352435.1 uncultured Gammaproteobacteria bacterium
GAATTGCCACATGTCAGTTCTCCTCCAATTGCGGTCCGCCATCACGTCCGCAGTCAATGTCTTAACGGTGTTAACGGGTTAGTTCAGCGCGTTTGGTAGCCAGAGCGCGATTTGAGGGAAGGCGATCAACGCGAACGCCATGGCGACAGAGAAACTGGCGCAGGGCATTCGTTCGTTTGCGGCAGATCAGATCAAGCTTGAAGCCATACTGCGCGACAAACTGTAGCGCGCGTCCGTTCATTCAGGGGAATCAAGATGCTCAAGGGAAGTTGTTTATGCGGCGCCGTTCGTTACGAGGTGGAAGGCGACCAGAAAAAGTTCTACCACTGCCACTGCGCTCGTTGTCGCAAAGCGAGCGGTACGGGACACGCCAGTAACGTCCTGGTGATGAAGCCCAGCCGGGCGGAGTTCGTACAAGGTGATGAACATTTGTCGCGCTATAAATTGCCCGACGCGAAGTGGTTCAGCATGACCTTTTGCAGGCAGTGCGGGTCACGTATGCCCAATATTTCACCCGAGCGCGGCCTGGCTGTGATACCGGCGGGTTCACTGGATAACGATCCCGGTATCGCGCCCGAGGCAAGAATCTTCCTCGGTTCGAAAGCCAGCTGGTCGTGTGATGAGAATGTGCCGCCGGGCTTCGACGAGTACCCGGGCTAAACGTCTGGCCTATCCCAGCGCGTCCTTGAGTTGCTGGCGATAGCGGCGGCTGACCGGGACGTCGTCGCGGTCATTGATCAACACGCGCGCGTCGCCGCTGGCAAACGGCTCGATGTGTGTGACACGATCCAGATTGATAATGGCACTGCGATGTACGCGCGCGAAGCCCGACTCACGTAGTTTCTCGATCATACCGGTCATGGTGTCGCGCAGTGGATAGACGCGTTCGCGTACGTGCAGGTTCACATAGTTGCCCGATGCTTCGATCCAGTCGATGTCGTCCACACGCACCAGAAATTCGCGGCCCAGTTTCTTGACCAGAAAACGGTCGCGTACCGGTGTGGCGGGCTGGTCTTCCGTACCTTCGGACAAGAACTCTGCCTCGCCCTGCCAGCGCCGCAGCGCCAGCCGATACAAGTAGATCAGTGCGAGCAGCCCGAAGTAAGTACGCAGATCCTTGAGGTATTCGTAAGCCAGCTCTTGCGTCCAGTTGCCGAAATCATAATTGCTGCCCGCGAGGTAGTAGACCAGCTTGCGCAGCGCGACCATACCCAGCACGTGGATGATCGAAAACGGAATGCTGAACGCGAGGTGGGCCAGTGCATGGCGAATTGTGTTGGGCCGTTGAATGGGAAAGCGCCGATCAAACGCGAGGATCGCCGGCAACAAAAGTGCAATCATCAGCAGTGACGTGGCCTCCCAGGAGACCGGCTCCCAGGCGGCAAACCGATCACCAAAGCGTCCGGCATCGCGCGTCGCGACCCCGACCTGTGCGACCAGATTGAGTGTCAGATAAACAAGCCACAGCGCGGGCTCGAAAAATCTGCGGTGCTTGAGGTAGTGGGCGCTGGTCATGGGGCGCATTGTGCCCTGTGGCACGCCTTGCGCGCTATCCACTCATCCCCGCCGGCCACCACTCGTCACAAAACACCTTCGAATCAACACCTTGGTGTCGCACGTCGTGGTTGCGCCCGATATCGTCTGGCACGTGTTTGGTACCCGGAGAACAAAGTCATGAACGTTACTCGTCGCCATGATATCGATGCTTTGCGCGCGTTGGCCTTTGCCGGGCTGATTCTCTATCACGTGGGCATGTTTTACGTAAGCTGGGATTGGCACGTTAAGTCGGCGTATGAGGCGACGTGGCTGGAACCCATTATGATCGTGCTCAATCAGTGGCGGATGCCGCTGATTTTCGTGATCTCGGGGCTGGCGCTGACATTCCTGATGGACTCAGCGCGCGTTTCAGGTGTCGCCTGGCATCGCGTACGTCGATTGCTGCCGCCGCTGGTGTTCGGGATGCTGATTATTGTTCCGCCACAGGCGTACTACGAAGCGCTGGCCAACGGTGCCACGCCACCCGGCTACGGCAGCTTTGTGTTGCGTTACTTTGGTTTTGCCGCGTGGCCGGATGATGCATTTGCTGGCAGTGACATCGGGGTGACGTGGAATCACCTGTGGTATTTGCCGTATTTGTTGCTCTATTCGTTAGCGACGATCGCTGCGTGCCGCATTGTGCCCGGGCCAGCGCGTGCGCTACGTGAGCGCTGGTGTGCGCGTCGCTCGATCAGCGTCTATCTCATTCCTGTCGCGATCCTGATTCCGATTGGTCTATTTGTATTTCCGCTCTTTCCGTACGTTAGTCACGACCTGATGACCGATGGCTATGCGCACGCCATGTACGGCACGTTTTTCCTGCTCGGTTTCTTGACCGGGCGCGATACGGGACTGTGGTGCGAGCTCGCACGACTGCGTTGGTGGTCACTCGGACTGGCGATCGTGGCCCACGCTGCGCTGCGCTTCAGCTGGATGGTGGCGACGGAAGACCCGACACTCGCGTTCGACGTCATGCAGGCGTTCGTGGTGTATCTCAATCGCTGGGCGTGGATCGTGATGGTGATGGGTTTCGCCCATCAGCATCTCAATCGTCCGCTGCCCTGGCTGGGCTACGCCAGCCGAGCCGTGTTCCCGTGGTACGTACTGCATCAGTCCATCACCGTCGTGGCCGGGGCCAACTTGTCGCGCCTGGCGCTTGGGCCGGTCGTCGAGCCAATACTGGTGGTCGGACTGACGATAGGCGGCTGCGCGCTGGGCATGTTCATCGTCGAGCGTTACCTGCCGTGGCTGCGACGATGGGTTGGTCTCAAACCCGCGCGTGGGCAACATGAGCCGCGTACCGCGCTGGGCGGTGTTTGACGCGCCGCGCTTGCGCTACCATGGCGACCTGATTGACTGGAAAAAGGACGCACATGCGTTGGTGGGCGATCAAATGTGCGCTACTCGCGTGCCTGATGGGGCTAAGCGTGTCGGTCGCGGCGCACCCCGAAGATGAATTCTGCACGCCGGGCGAAGATGGCATGGACCCGGCATTGTGTCTGGCGCTACGTGAGCTGGATCGACCGGGCGAGGTCGCGACAACGACGCCCACGGTCGAGCTGGCACGCTCCACCGGCGAGACGTTCTGGACCTACACGACCATCGGCGTGCGCCATATTCTGCCCGGCGGTTTCGATCACATTCTTTTCGTCATGGCCTTTTTTCTGTCGACCACGCGCCTGCGGCCGCTGCTCTGGCAGATTGGCGCGTTTACCGTCGCACACACCGTGACGCTGGGTCTGGCAGCCAGCGGCATGATTACGCCGCCATCCGCCATCGTCGAATCGTTCATTGCGCTGAGCATCGCGTGGGTAGCGTTTGAAAACCTGACCGGCGGTGAGGTGTCACGTGGACGCACCGCGTTGGTGTTTGCATTTGGTCTGGTGCACGGCATGGGCTTCGCCGGTTTTTTTGGCGAGCTGGGTCTGCCACCCGGGCAGTTTTTCAGTGCGCTGATAGGTTTTAATGTCGGCGTGGAGATCGGGCAGCTGGTGATCATTGCCGCCATGTTGGCGCTTAGCTGGCGCTGGCGTTCACAGGCCGCGACCGAAGAGGGTGCACAGCGCTACCGCGCGAAGGTGGTGGTGCCCGCAAGTATTGTCATCGGTCTGATTGCCATGTTCTGGTTTTTGCAGCGCTCATTTGGCGCGCTGTATCCGGTGGCATAAAAAAACGCGGTGGACCGCACAGGCGATCCACCGCGTTCGTGTCACTACGACCGATTATTTGCCGGTTGTGTCGCTGTCGACGGGAAACCCGCGACCGCGCAGCAGTGGCTCAATGCTCGGGTCGCCGCCGCGGAAGTTGCGGTACAACTCGTCAGCTTCACGCAGGCCGCCCGATTCGTATACCCACTTCTTAAGTCGTGCGGCCGTTGCCGGATCAAAAATGTCCTCGGCTTCGCGGAAAGCTTCAAAGCCGTCAGCGTCGAGAATCTCTGACCACAGGTACGCGTAGTAACCGGCCGAGTAGCCGCCCGCGAAAATGTGGCTGAAATACTGCGAGCGATAGCGCGGCTGGATTTCGCCAATCAGACCGTAACCTTCCAGCACTTCACGTTCGAATTCGCGGGCGTCAGTGATCTGAGCCGCTTGCGCCGAGCTCAGCATGTGCCAGCGCAGGTCGAGCAGTGATGCGGCGATGAATTCCGTGGTGGCAAAGCCCTGACGGAAGTTGGAAGCCGCCTGCATTTTTTCGATCAACTCGGTGGGAATGACTTCGCCGGTGCGGAAATGCTTGGCGTACAGTGCCAACATTTGCGGCTCGGGCGCCCAGTGCTCCAGAATCTGGGCCGGGAATTCCGTGTAGTCGCGAGGGCCATCGACACCCGAGAACGACTGATAGTCGATGCGGGTCAGAAGACCATGCAGGCCGTGACCAAACTCGTGGAACAGCGTTTCGACTTCCGAGAATTTCATCAACGTCGGGTCGCCTTCCGGCGGCGGCGTCAGGTTGAGGTTGTTGGTGATGATGGGGCGCACCGCATCTTCGCCTTCATAATTCCAGGCGCCGCGGAAGTTAGACATCCATGCGCCACCACGTTTGGTCTGCCGCGCGTACATGTCCATCATGAACACGCCGACGTGATCGCCGTTCATGTCTTTCACTTCGTACGCCGTTACGACTTCGTTCCAGGTGTCGACATCGATGGGCTCGAAAGTGATGTTGAACAGGCGTTTCGCCATTTCGAACGCGCCGCCGCGAACAGCGTTCAGTTCGAAGTAAGGCTTCAGCGCATTTTCGTCAAA
>CAYGSQ010000334.1:0-4770 GCA_964352435.1 uncultured Gammaproteobacteria bacterium
AATAAAGACATGCTCGCACAACCGCGACAATCCGTTCTGCGGCGCTCATGAGCGCTTCGGTCAACATTGCCATTGTCGAAGACAATCAGGAAATTCGCGACGGTCTGGCGGGTCTGATTGGTGATGTCAAAGGCTACGCGTGCGCCCACACATTCGGCTCAGGCGAAGCGGCGTTGGACGTTCTTTGCCGGTCGCCCGTGGACGTTGTGCTCATGGACATTGAGCTGCCCGGTATTAGCGGCATTGAAACCACCAGCAAGCTCAAGGCCAGGCAACCGCAAACCCAGGTCATCATGTTGACGGTCTACCAGGATAACGAGCGCATCTTCCATTCGCTGGCGGCCGGGGCGACCGGCTACGTTCTCAAACATACCTCGCCGGACGACCTGTTGGCCGCGGTAGACGAAGTGCTTCAGGGCGGTTCGCCCATCAGCGGCGCTATCGCACGCCGCGTTGTCGACTACTTTCGCGAGGCGCAACCGGTCGCGGCCCCCAATCTGGATGCCCTGAGCAAGCGCGAGGCGCAAATTCTTCAACTGGTGGTTCAAGGGCTGCAGTTTCGGGAAATTGCCGAGCGCCTGCACATCAGTAAGGAAACGGTGCGCACGCACACGCGCCACATCTACGAGAAACTGCAGGTGCGTTCCCGGGCGCAGGCCACGGCCCTGGTCGCGGGCACGGCGCCAATCAAAAACCACCCTTAAAGGTGATGCAGCGCGGCGCCACGGGCCCGCATACTTTGGTCTCATTGATAGGCTGCGTGAGACAGACTTGCTATGCGCCCCACTGCGCGCGACCCAAAAAAGAAAACTCAAGGCATCAGGATGATGATTCGTACGCAAGCGCGCAAAGCCAGCGCTTGGGTAAGTGCTGTGACGATACTATTGCTGATTCCGGCGTGCGGTGCCGGCATGGGCCAGCCGTGTGAAATTGTCGGTAGCGGATTTACGGCCTCTCATGACTGTCGCTATAAATGTTTGTCTCTTACTAACGTACTTTGCCCCGACGGCAACCGTTTAAAACCCAAGCTCTGTACAGGTCCATTGCAGTGTCAACCCGGCACTTGCCCCAACGGCTCCGTGTGTTACGCGGTCGATGATCCATTCGATGAGGTCTCATATTGTGTGCCAGAAACCACCTGCCCAGGTGTCAATCAAGACGAGTTGAATTCATGGGAGCGGCGAAGCTTTGAACGCGCTACCCAAACTAGACAGAACACCGCGCGATAAAAATCAAAACTACCAGACCGGAGAAAAACATGAACAAAGCAACGATCATTCTTCTGGCCAGCGTCATGCTCGGATGTGGCGCAGCGGCAGGGGACGAGGACAAGCGCGCACGCTCCCCCGGCAACATGACCGGCGAGCAGGTCTCTGTCCCACTGCCCGCCGACTTTCCAGATGACTTGTACCTGCCCCCCGATATTTTGGTGCAGGCGGTTTATGATGGGGGTGTGAGCTACCAGCTGCACGGACGAATGGCTGGGCCGAAAGCGGATATTCGCACTGCCTATGATCAAGCCATGACGGAGCTCGGCTGGGTGCGCGAAGCCGACAATGCCCAGGCCCAATTACAAAGCGCTGTTCGCTTCAGCAAGGCCGATCGCCTGGCCAGTGTGTCACTGATCGAGCACAAATCCGGTGACGTCGTCGTCCGTATCGATATATACAAGTAATTGATCATGACGCAGCTGACCATCAGGTGGCTTGCCACGTGCGTATGGGCGATAAGCTGTTGCTGCTCACACGCACAACTCCTGGACTGCGCGGCCAGCGAAACGCGCCACGCGATATCTATCGAGCCCGGCACGATCGGGCAATTCGAGGCGCGCGCGCGTTCGCACATGTCCGACCAGATTGAGGTGTTCGGCGACCAGAGTTTTTATCTGACGTTGGACAACGGCTGGGTCTTTGCATTGATCCGCATTTCGCACGGATGGGCCGTCCGGGTCTACGATCGCGAAACGCTGCCACAGGTTGATCTAACGCAAATTACTCCGCCTTTTTCTGCCGCCGTACCCAATGCGCGAGACATTCAGGGTTGGCATTTTCGCAATGCCCGGAATACGGGTGTCAATCAAGGCGACGTCAACGCGCCGCAGGCATTGCGGGTGTTTCATTTCTCCGAAGGCTTGACGGGCACGGGTGGTTTCAAGCCGTCGGCGCCAGACGCTGGGGTGGACAATGCTGACGGGCGTGGCTGGCTTCAGGTTGTGGATTATGCGCTGAGCGATCTAGCGCCCGGGCAGCGTGCGTCGATGAAGTACCTCAAATTTCAGGCATGCCTGACCTGGCCGAAAACCGAGACAGAACAGGCGGCCCTGGCTGACGCGACGAGTCCGGTTTTTACACCCGAGGAAATAGAAACGTTCGGCGCCTGTGGATTGAACCTGACGCGCTACGAGCTCGACGCCGTCGCTACCTTTCCGCGTGTGCTGCAAGGTGATCTGGACGACGACGACGTGATCGATCAAGTGGTGCGTGTGCGGCGCAAAAGTGACCGTCAACTCGGCGTGGCAATTTGTCTTGCCGGCACGTCGCTCGACATGTTGGGATTCGACGCCGCCGAAGACTTGTCGCCTAACGTCCAGCATATCATTCGTGCTTTCAGTCGTTGGGCAGTAACCAGCGATGCGGCTCTCTATCGCGGCTGGCCCTGGCCACAAGACGTAGCCGATGTGCTGGTTCTCGAGCGACCGGAGAAAGGCATGGCGTGGGTTTACTGGCAGGCGGGCACGCGACAGATAAGGGATGTATATCAACATGTCGAACCGTAATGCATTTCTATTGACGTGCGGGGCGCTGCTGTTGGGGCCTGTAGCGTCGACCAATGCCGCGCCCAAGACCTGCTGCGATACGACTACGGGTAAATTTCTCGCTTTGCCGAACGACACCTGTATTGAGCGCGGGCATACGCCGTTTGACCCAGGCAATCCAGCCTCAGCGGCGGCGACACGCGTGTGCTTCATGCAAACCAATCAACTGGCGCAAGACGCGCTCGGCGAACTTGGCTTGCCCAATGCTGCGACGCTCGGTGGCGAGATTCCGAAGAATCTGGATGAGCTATCTCAAATGCTTGGTGGGACCACGCAAGACAGTTCATACGCCTGTTGCGACACCTCGAACGGTGTTTTCGTTGACGATCAGCCGGCGGCAGCCTGTCGCGCTCTGGGTCCCGAACACTATCCTGATATGCCGCAGTTTCTGTCTCAGGTGCAGGCGTGCAGACGCAAGCAGCTCGCGACCGCGGATGGTGCATGGGCAGTTGAAGACTACGCTGAGAATATTGACAACGGCGGCATGGAAATGTGGCGCGATGAGTTTCGGCCAGTGGGCTTTACGACATTCGGGGTCGACCCAAAACTGACGCAGGGTCAGGGGCTCGATATTCAGGTTGTGTTTCGTGATTCGGATGCACACACCGGCCGCTATTCCGTCCTTCTCAAAAACCAGGACCTCACGCCAAACGTGCCGTCGAACCTGCGCGGTATCGTCGCGAGTGCGCTTGGCAGCAAGAGTGTGGTGGCGGCCGCGGGACTCCTGACGTGTGAGGAGCCCTGCGTAATCGAGCAGCCAGACCAGGGCGTTGCAAACACCATGTCCGGCGCATACTCCTCGATCGCCAGCTTGCCCGCGCGCGATGTAACGTCCCATGTCTGCGGCGCCTACAAGGGCTATATCGCGCGCAGTGACCAGCTCAATATCAATTTGACCTTTGCGTCCGGCCAGCAGGTCGAAGGCGGTGCGGTTGCAAACTTCACCGATTCTTCGTCCGAGTGGATCGAGTTCATCATCCCCATGTCATCCGCGGTGGGTGAGCTTTCACTAGCGGGTCGGGTCGGCATCAGCGCGCGGATTGAGCGGCGGTCCGGCACGAATACAGCGGGGCCTGTCACGGGTGCTCCGACCGACATCATGCATTGGCGGATGAGCCCGTTGACGGCGGTCAATGTCGACAGCGTGCATTTTTGCGACCCGATGGGGATGACGGCTTTTCACCCGCCGGTGCTCGTGGACGGCAGAACCGACGCTGCGGTGCCCGAAGGCGAGGAAACACGGCTGGGCGTACAGACCTTCGTTAATACGGACAATGACGACGCCGACACGATGTTTGATGCCACTGACGACGAGGTCACAGGCGACGATGAACTAGTGCGACTGCTGTTGTATTTGCCGCTCAATTCGTTCGGCAGTGTGCGCTTTGATGCGCCACAATTGGCTCAAAAACGCTACGCGCTGTGGGCGGATGCCGATAAGCGCGAGGCGTTTACGCAGGCCAATCAGGATCTCGAAGTCTTGGAGCTTCTGCGCACAACGGACGACGGTCGCCGCTATGAACGCGAAATCTGGGTTGAAGCCCTGGCGCCAAGTGAGCGCGCGGGCGACATCAAATTCGAATTTTCTTTTGCCAACAAAATGGCCGGCGAGGCAGTGACGCGCGATGCCGTAGCACTAAGCTCGGTGGCCATTGAGAAAATCTCGTTTCGCGGCCAGGACAACAGCGTTGACGATCAGGGGGAACTTGATGCAGATCCCAACTGGCCGTTCGAGGCGCCGGACGCCGTGCGTGTTTTCCCCGGCAAGCGCTGGGATGCGAAGGGAAACAAGCCTGAAGACAAGCCGCGCAACCGAGTGGACGTGCTGGTTGATCTGAACGTGGCACCGACGCGTCCGTTGCCACTGAATTTTCTCTCCTTCGACGTTGACGATCCAACGGCAAATCATGATCTCGACCATAGCCAAGAAGAAGCGGACGACAATCACCGCACCA
>CAYGSQ010000335.1:0-4740 GCA_964352435.1 uncultured Gammaproteobacteria bacterium
GTTCTGCACCGTCGGCTTGCGGATCTGGTACCACTCGGGCTTGCCGAGGTACACGATCGGTGCGTCGGCATCGATCAGCTCCTGGGCCTGGAAGTAGAGGTCGGTGCGCAGTGCCGTGTCGAAGGTCGAGCCGGCCTCGTCGAGCAGGGCGTCGACCACATCGTTGCAGTACCAGCTGTTGTTCGACCAGATGACGCCGGGAGGATCGATCCGATTCTCACAGTCGTATGTCCGGTTGACGCCGATGACCGGATCGCCCCAGTTCCAGACCTGGGTGTAGGTCAGGTCGTAGGTGCCGTCGCCGTTGTTCGTCGGGCCGGTGGTGATCGCTTTGGCCGTACCAATTTCGGGTGACTCGGCAAACGACACCGGCGTTGGCGTGGTGTTGTCGCCCGGATTGCCGTTGCCGTCCGGATCGACGTTGGTGCCATCGGTCGACGTATCGTTGACGTTCGTGCCGCCCGGCGACGTGCCTGCGGCCGTCGCCGTGTTGTTGTACGGGCCGAGACTGGTGCCCGGTGTCACGATGATGGGCACGACGATGGTGCCCGTAGCGCCTGCGGCCAACGCGTCGGTGCCGTCAAGCAAGTTGGTGTTGCCGATGCCGTTGAAGCTGCCGTTGACGCTGAAGTCAGCACTGGTCACCGCGCCAACGGTAAAGCCATCGGCCGCGGCAAACGTCGTCGCCAGATTTTCCGTCACCTGGAGCGCAGCGAGCGTTACGTCGCCCGTATTCTCAACGGTGATGGTGTAACTGAGGCTATAGGTGCCGTCGCCATTGTTGCTTGGGCCGGCCGTGATGTTTTTGGCCGTACCAATTTCAGGCGCCTCGGCAAAGGACACGGGTGTCGGCGTTGAGTTGTTGCCCGGGTTGTCGTCGTTATCAGGATCGACATTGCTGCCATTGGTCGAGGGATCGGTCACCGGCGTGCCACCGGGCGAGGTTCCGCGACCGAGCGCAACATTATTATAGGGCCCCAGGTTGCTGCCCGGCGTCACGGTCACAACGAACTGCACGCTGCCCGACGCAGCGGCGGCGAGCGTATCGGTGCCGGCCAATAGATTCGTATTGGCCGCGCCGTTAAACCCCGCGTTGATCGCGAAGTCGGCACTGGTGGGTGCGGCGACGGTAAACGTGGCGCCGGAGAAGGTGGTGTTCAATGAGTCCGTCGCCTGAACATTGGTCAAGGCCACGTCGCCGGTGTTCTCAACGACCACGGTGTACGTCACATCGTAGCTGCCGTCGCCATTGTTGACCGGCGCACTAACGGATTTGGCCGTGCCAATTTGCGGTGTCTCGGTGAACGTGACCGGCGTTGGTACCGAGTTATCGGTTGGGTCGCCGTTGTTGTCCGGATCGACATTGCTGCCGTTAGTTGAGGTATCGGTTGGCGTCGCGCCGCCCGCTGCGGTACCCGTAGCATTCGCCAGGTTGTTGTAGGGACCAAGTGCAGCGCCGGGGGTCACGCGCACGGTCACATTGACCGTGCCGCTGATGCCAACCGCCAGCGTATCGGTACCGGCCAGAACATTTTGGTCGCCGTCACCGTTAAAGCCACCGTTGGCCACGAAGTCGGTACTGGTCACACTCTGCACAGAGAACGACGTGGCACCGGCGAAGGTCGTGGCCAGATCGTCCGTGACCTGCACGCCGCTCAATGCGGCGGCGCCGGTATTGTTTACCGTAATGGTGTAGGTCAGATCAAAGCTGCCGTCGCCATTACTGGTGGGTCCCGCGGTGACGGCTTTGGCCACGCCAATTTCGGCGGGTGTCACCGTTACGGCCGACTGATCATCTTCCGCCGGCACATTGTTGCCAGGCGTTGAATCGGGATCGCCCTGGTCGGAGCTGTTGACCTGCGCACTGTTAACGTAGCTGCCGGTCGCAAGCACGGTCGCGACAATATCGAGCGTCGCCGTGCCACCGTTGGCCACGGCACCAACCGTCCATACACCCGTGCCATTGGCATAGGTACCCTGGCTTGGCGCGGCGGATACGAACGTGAATCCCGACGGCAATTGGTCGAGCACGGTGACCCCGGTGGCACCACCGGCACCGGCGTTAGCCAGCGTTAGCGTAAAGGTCACGTTGCTGCCCACCAGCGGCGCGGCTGGCAATACACTCTTGACCAAACTCAAATCTGCGTCGTTGACCGGTACCGGCGTGACGGAGCTTTGATCGTTGCCGGGCACATTGTCGTCGGCGCCCACGTCGGTGACCGTCGCGGTGTTCGCATACGGTCCGGTGGCGTTTACGGTCGCCACAATATCAATGGAAGCCGTATCGCCATTGGCCATCGAACCGATGGTCCAAATGCCGGTGCCCGCATCGTAGGCACCGCCGCTGGTGTCGCTGACGTAGGTGTAGCCAGCAGGCAGTGCGTCAGTGATTTGTGCGGTCGGCGCGGTGTCCGGCCCGTTGTTAACGGCATTTAAAGTAAACGTGACGTCGCTGCCGATCGACGGCGTAACGGTGTCGACCAACTTGGTGATGCCCACGTCCGCCACCGGTGCGTCGAACGTGATGTCATGGATGTTCATGAACTGGAAACCGGGGTTCGTGATGCCGATTTCGTTGCTGTAAGTAATCGAAAGCTGGGTGATGCCGGTTTGGTTAAAGCCAAACGTGGCGTTGCCGTCGCTGGTGGTGCCACCGGCCGGACTGATGCCCTGAATCGCATTGGCGCCAAAGGTCTGGTTGTCGATGCTGGTGCCGCGGCTGGTGGGGTTAATCGTGCCACTGCCGTTGACAGCGGTTACGGTCGCGCGATCGATAAAGCTGCCTGAAGCATCGATATCGAAGATGGAGAAATTGATGTTGCTGACGCCGCCGGGGTACTGACTGAAATCAATGGTGACGGTGACGGCGGTATTGCCCTGGGTCGCGTAGTCGGTGGCGACGTGCAGGCCATCTTCGACCGGCGCGAGACCACCCGTGTTTTGCGAGTTGATCGAGGGCGAGATCGGCGACGCACCGCCCCCGACATCCTGATCCAGCTCGGCGGTGTTGCCGCTGAACGTCACCGTGAGTGGCGCGTTGCCAATGGTGTACGTTTCGCTGAGGTTGGTGTTGCCTTCCGGCGTCCACGTCAGGTCGTCCCAATTGAGAACGAACGGCGCCGCATGGGCGCTGGCGGTCAGCATGAGCAGAGCGCTCACCAGCGCAGTCTTCAACGGTGCACGTCGGCCACCTGCTGTACGGCCCAGATTCTCGTTCCCCGTCGCCTTGCGGCGCCCCGTCGACAATGCTGCCACGCGGTTCCCCTTGATTTGTTTGTTCGAGCTTGGGCAAAAGGTGGCCGCCCCACGGACGAACGCCGAGACCACAACCCCCCGTGGTTCCCGGTTAGCGTTCGCGACGGCAAGCTTGCGTTTGTCCACGTCTAATTGACCATAACGCTGAGACTCGCTCTTGATGAGCGGGTTGTTACGCTGGTGAGAGCGTGACAAATGGCAAAAAATTCCGACGCTTACAATGCCTTTTGCACTCTTAGTATCGGAACTTGACGCACGCGCGCAATTAAGTCAAGACGGGAAAACGATGCTTTACAATCTCATCGCTTTGGAGAGGGAACCGGACACATTGCGGATGCGGCCGAACGGCAACACCTGGGTCAGGGGTTGTGCCGGGCTAACGCGGCATCAGTGGCCGCTAGCGGCTGGCCATTGCCGGTACTTCGCGCGCTGCGGGGCCGTTATATTCAGCGCCAGGGCGGATAAGTTTGTTGTTGGCTCGCTGCTCTTTCACATGCGCCGCCCAGCCGGTCAGACGTGAACACACGAAAATCGGTGTAAACAGCTCCGTCGCAATGCCCATAAAATGGTACATGCTGGCACTGTAGAAGTCGGCGTTGGCGAACAGACCCTTTTCATCGGCCAGCAGTTTCTCGATGGTTTCAGACACCGGGTACAGATAGCTCTTCGCATGGCCCTGGGACAAACGTTTGGACCAGGCCTTGTTGATCGCGTTACGCGGATCCTGAACCTTGTAGACCGCGTGGCCAAAGCCCATGACCTTTTCCTTGCGCGCCAGCATGTCTTTGACACCCGCGTAGGCCTCGTCGGCCGACGTGAATTTCTGGATCAACGCCATCGCCGCTTCGTTGGCCCCACCGTGGAGCGGGCCGCGCAGGGTGCCGATACCGGCCGTAATGGCAGAGTGCATATCCGACAGCGTGCCGGCGCAGACGCGGCACGCAAAGGTGGACGCGTTGAACTCGTGTTCTGCGTACAAAATCAATGATGTATCAATGCACTGTGCATGTTCTTCAGGAGCCGTTTTACCGGTAATGCTGCGCAGCATATGGGCGGCAATTGTATCTTCACCCGTCGCCGTATCGATGCGTTCGTTGAAGCGCGTGAAGCGAAACCAGTAGCCCATGATGGAGGGCAGGGCAGCCAACAGTCGGTCAGCCACGTCGTCTTGCTGTGAAAAGTCTGCCTCGGGCTCGAGATTGCCCAGCATCGAACAGCCCGTCCGCATGACGTCCATCGGATGCGTATCGGCCGGAATTCGCTCCAGTACGTCGCGCAAAGCCTGGGGCAACCCACGCAGCGACTTCAATTTGGTTTTGTAGGCGTCCAGCCGGGCCGCGTTGGGCAGCTCCCCATAAAGCAGAAGGTAGGCAACTTCTTCGAAACTGGTCTTATCTGCCAAATCTTCGACGCTATATCCGCGATAATGCAAACCATCTCCCTGTTGACCAACGGTGCAGATCGCGGTGCTGCCGGCTTTGATAC
>CAYGSQ010000336.1:0-4720 GCA_964352435.1 uncultured Gammaproteobacteria bacterium
GCCCACGCGCGCGACCGTTTTTTCCAGATGGACACGCAGCGCGCCAATGCGCACCAGTGAATCGGCATGGGTCAAACCGTCGACCAGCAACGCCAGGACGTCGGGATCAGGTTGCGGTGTCAGCAGCGTGAGAAGCGTCCCCTGCGCGATGGCCGGCGTGTTCGTATTGCCGAATGCTTTGACAATCTGAGCGTTCGCCGGGCCTGCGCGCGCCGCCGCGATCGCCTGTCCGTAGTGTGTGGGACGGAGCCCGGCCGCAGGTATACGGAAGCTGTGGTCGCGCCGATCATCGATGCCCATATAGGTGGTGGCCGGCATATGGCAGTCCACACACGCCAGCGTATCGCTGCCGCTGTGCTGCGACGTTGCGAATTTTGCCGGCAGGTGACAGGTCGCGCACACGGCGTTGGGATCGTCGCCTGTTTCCAGGCGTCCGCTGTGAGGGTTGTGGCAATCGCTGCAGGTGACCCCCGCGGCGTACATTTTGCTTTGCAAAAATGAACCGTAAACGTACACCTCTTCCAGAATGCGGCCGTCGGCGTGATAAAGATCCTCCTCAAGTAGCGCTGGCATATGCGTGTCGGTGAGAAGACGGCCGTACTCGTAGTCTTTGGCAAGCATGCTGCGACGGGCGTGGCAGCGACCGCAGGATTCAGGTTGTTGTTGGCGATCCGTGGGTGCGCTTAGTTCGGCGATCCCCGATGCCGGATTCATTTGCCACTGTGTGCCGCTGCGGTCGTCTAGATCGACAGGCAAGCCATAGTCATTATCGAAAGTGTTCTTGCTCGCCTGAAGGACATGCTGCGAGCCCGGTCCGTGGCAGCTCTCACAGCCGACTGATATTTCCTCGAACGTCGTGTTGAATGAGTCGGACGCTTCGTCGTAGCCCATGTCGACATTCGTGGAATGGCATTCTGCGCACATGTAGTTCCAATTGAAAAAACGCCCCGTCCAGTGCAGCGGGTCGTCGTGTTTGATCGGTTCGTCGGGGTAGAGGTGGTACCACCTTTGGCCGCCCGCGTCGTGTGAACGTGCGTCCCATAAGAAAGGTAGCGCCTGCTTGCGTCCGCCTTGAAATTCTACGAGATACTGTTGCAGTGGCTCTACGCCAAAGGTGTGCGTGATCCGAAAGTCCTGTAGCTCGCCAGCGCCATTTTCCGTGCGCACGATGAATGCATCGGCCTGTCGCGTGAACTGCGTGCTGGTGTCGAAATATTCAAATACTTTATCCGAAAAATCGCCGAGCACGGTTCGCTCTGTGGCGCTCTGCATGGCCGCTGCGTGATGGGATATCTGCCAATCGTCGTACTGTTGCGTGTGGCATCCCTTGCAGGTAGTGCTACCGATAAACGCTGTATTGCTCGCAGCATGAATGGCTGGTGGAGGCTGCTCCGAGCAGCTTGCCAGCAGTAGGGTGGCCATGAGAAAGCGCAGGTAGCTCAATGGGCGCGTCACCGCGCGTCCCCCGCTGGCGCTATTAATGTGATCTTCGCGGCAGACACAAAGAGACTCCTTCAAAGCGCCCCGAAAAAGTGCGCGGCGCTGTGCAGGTCATAGACCTGGTCGAATTTTCGTTTCAGCGACATCCTTACAGCATACGCCACGCGCGGGCGCCTGGTCTGCCATAACAATTGCCCCGGTATTTCCGTGACCGACATCACAATCCGGGAAAGTGATGTCGAAATGATGCCCTCTTATGTTTCGAACGTCTTTCTACCCGGTGGTTGACGTGCTAGTTTTCTCAGCATAAGAAATCAATCGGCTAACGAAAGCCGGTCAATTAGCAAGCTAGTTACTCCAAGAAATACAAGAAGAAAAATAATGAATGCGATAATGCGCCGTCTTAGCTATTTTGTTATTTATGTCGCCGTTACTCTGAGCACGCCGCCAGCCACTGCCGCGCCAGGGCTTGATAGCCCCGTTGCGATCGACGGGTATCTGGACGGCGTGTTCCCAACGAATGCGCCAGGTACTGGCACGGGCGACTGGATTCAGGTTAATTACTTCCCGGATCTGACGTTTGTCGAGCCCATTCGTATTGTCGAGCACCCGACGCAAAACAAGGTCATTGTGGTCGGCAAGGACGGCAAAGGCTGGGCCGTGACGCACGAGCAGGGCGCGACCGACAAGACACTCTACTTTGATATCAGCAGCATCATGCACGGTAAGTCCGGTGTGGGCGAGGGCGGTATCAGCGACTTCGTGTTTCACCCTGAGTTTGAACAGGCCGGTTCGCCGAATGCGGCGTATGTTTACGTTACCTATCGTTGGTCACCTGGGCGTGAGGGCACGTTCAGCAGCAGCCCAACGATTGATGGCTATAACATGATGTCGCGCTTCTCGATTGTGAACGGAACCTTGGCGCTGGACACTGAGCTGGTGATGATCGCGCAGTATGATCGTCAGCAGTGGCACATCGGCGGCGACATGTTTTTCGGTGACGATGGCTTTCTTTATATCTCGGCGGGCGACGAGGGTAACTGCTGTTCCAAGCTTGAGTCGACGCAGCGCCTCGATGGTGGCCTGTGGAGCGGCATCCTGCGCATCGATGTAGATCAGGACGCGAGCCGCAGTCACCCGATCCGTCGCCAACCCACAAACCTGGGTGAAAATCCTCAGGTAAACGGTACGGAATGGCCGCTGTCGTACACGCAGGGTTATTACATCCCCAACGACAATCCGTTTGTTGATCCCACCGGCGAGTCGCTGGAGGAATTTTACGCGATTGGTTTGCGTCACCCGTGGACCATTTCGCTCGATACAACAACCAGCGATATATGGGCGGCCGACGTGGGCCAGGGCGCGATGGAGGAAGTATCACTGATTCGCAAAGGCGACAATCATCAATGGGCCTACATGGAAGGCACGGTCACGGGCCTTATCCCAAAACCCAACCCGGTTATTGGTAATGAAAAGGCGCCCGTTTTTGCCTATCCACGCAGCGAGGGGCAGGCCGTGATTGGTGCCGGCGTCTATCGTTCAGCGTTGTTCCCCGAGCTGATTGGCAAGTACCTTTTTTCGGATTTTGTTTCCGGCAATCTGTGGACAGCGACGAGCGCCGCCAATGGTTACGAAGTCGAACAAATTGGCCAGGTCACGGCCGGCTTCCCCAATGGCATTAACTCCTACCTGATGGATCGTAAGGGCAATATCCTCATGGCGAAGACGTCGGGTGGCCTGAACGCGTTTGGCGAAATCCAGATGCTGGTGCGCGCCTCCGACTCACCGGCGGCACCTGAGCCTCCTGCCTTGCTGTCGCAGACCGGCGCGTTCGTTAACCTCGCAACGCTGGCCATCAACCCGGCGTGTATCCCGTACGACATGAACGTTCCGTTCTGGTCGGATGCCGCGCTCAAGTCACGCTGGATGTGTCTGCCCAACGATGGCACGCACGATCAGTTGGAGGAGAAAATCGGCTTTTCCGAAGAGGGTGACTGGACCTTCCCATTGGGGGCCGTTCTGATCAAGCATTTTGAATTGCTGCAGGATACGAGCGATCCAAATTCCAACGTCCGCCTCGAAACTCGTTTCATGGTGCACGGCGAAGATGGCTACTACGGTGTCACCTATCGCTGGAACAATTCTGGTACGGATGCGAATCTATTGCTTGATGGCGAAGACGTGTCGTACACCGTGACGGGCCCGAATGGCGCATCGGAACAAGTCTGGCGTTATCCATCACGCAGCGAGTGTCTGACCTGTCATAGCCGGGCGGCGGGCGGCGTGCTTGGCCCCATGACACGTCAACTCAACGGTGAAGTGCAGTATCCGGCGACGGGTCGTACCGCCAACCAGATTGAGACACTCAATGCGCTGGGCATGTTCTCGCCGTCACTGAATACGGCGACACTCGATCAATTTCTGGCGACGACGCTGACGGCCGTACCAACGCATGACGATACGGCGAGTTTGTCGGCGCGTGCACGGTCGTATCTCGATTCGAACTGCGGTTACTGTCATCGTCCCGGCGGCGTGCGCGCGAACTTCGACGCGCGTCTGAGTACGCCGCTTAGCCAGCAGGGTTTGATCAACGGCAGTCTTGTTGAATCTCTGGGTATCGCCAATGAAGCGGTCGTGGTGCCTGGCAACACGGCGGCTTCCGTACTGTTCCACCGTGCCAACACGGCGGGCGAATCGTTCTCCATGCCGCCGCTGGCCAAATCGCTGGTTGACGCTCAAGGCATGGCTGTCATCGAGCAATGGATCGAGGCGTTGCAGAGTTTTGAGATGGGTAACGACACCAGCACGGGTGGCGCCTTTATCGATGGGCATCATCCCAGTCTGTATATTAATGAGCAGGACGTATTCGTCGGCGACAACGAGCCCTCGACACTGACGGTCCGTCGTTTCCGTTTTTATGCACAGCGCGCCGGCAATCCGATCACGCCTCTGGTGGTGCGGGTCGACGGCGATAATGATTTTACTGTGCTGGCTATCGGCACTACACGCACGAGCGGGCATTACAGCGTGGGTGCCAACAACTTCGTATTCAGCGACAGCGGCGAAGTGACGTTGGACCTAGGACCGGGCGAGCGCATCGCCATTGGCTTCATGGACGCGAATCCGGATGGCAGTGGTTGGGGTGCCGGTACGGTGATTCCTGCCGAGGCGGGCTCGGGTGCCGGTCAGGATGAGATCTACGGTTTGCTGCCGACACCGCTCATCGGCCAAGGCAACGGCTACGATCCGAATCGCGATACGGCATCGGTCGTGGTCGGTG
>CAYGSQ010000337.1:0-4712 GCA_964352435.1 uncultured Gammaproteobacteria bacterium
GGGCTATACGACGCGATGAATAAAGGCGTACGGATGGTCACCGGCGATGTGGTTGGCATTTTGAACGCAGACGACTTTTATCCCACTGACGATGTTCTTGCCTCCGTACAATCTTGCTTCGAAGATCCCGGTGTGGAGGCCTGCTATGGCAATCTGAACTATGTTTCGGAACACGATACATTGAAAACCACGCGCGTCTGGCGCGCAGGGGAATATACGTCGCGCAGTTTTTATTGGGGCTGGATGCCGCCGCACCCCACTTTTTTTGTCCGCAATGACCTGTACAAAAAATTTGGAGCGTTTCGTATGGAGCTTGGGACGGCGGCAGACTATGAGCTGATGCTGCGTTTCATGCTCAGGCATCGGGTGACGACGCAATACATCCAAAAGACCCTGGTGCACATGCGTGCCGGTGGTGTCAGCAATGCGTCTCTGTCCAATCGTTTCGCAGCCAACCGCATGGACCTGCGGGCGTGGCGCGAAAATGACCTGTCGCCGCTACCCTGGACACTGCTGGCCAAGCCGTTGCGCAAAGTTGTGCAGTGGTTGTGATGTACTTGCCATGAGGTTACGCCGTGGCATCGCGTGGATGTTGGCGGGCCGCATTTTTTATGCGGTATGCATGTGGTTGCTCGTTGTGGCGATCGCACGTCTTGGTTCAACGCAAATGCTTGGCGAATACAGTTTTGCTATCGCGTTGACATCCCCCATTGTGATGCTATGCCGTATGAACCTGCGTGTGTTTATCGTTACGGATGCGTCCGGTCAGTTTGCGGATGCCGACTATCTGGCGACACGAATCAGCACCAGCGTGCTGGCGGTTTTGATTACAGCTGGTGTATTGCTTGTGTTCGGATCGACGTGGAATGTTGTAGTACTTGTACTTCTGGTCGCCGTTTACAAGTCGGTCGAATCGGTCAGCGACTACTACCATTCTTTGTTTCAGCGTCAAAATAGAATCCCGCCTTTTTCCGTGTCACTTATTTTGCACGGGCTTGGTGTATGTTTTGCATTTTTTGTGTCACTGGTCTATTTGCAAAGCGTCATTGCCGGCGCGGGACTGGCGACAATCGCGTGGCTCGCGCTTCTTGTTTTTTATGACCGCCCGCGCGCATTGCAGAGCGAAGCTGTGCCGGAAACCTGGTCAATGGCCAAAGTGCCAAAAGTCATCGTTGCGTGCTGGCTGCTTGGCGTCGTAATGGCGCTGGTTTCCTTGCGTGCGAGTATTCCGGTGTATTTCGTAATGTCAGAACTTGGACCTGTTCAGCTTGGTCTTTATTCTGCCGCTGCATATTTCGTTGTGGCGGGGCATCTTGTCGTGACATCGGTTATGGAGGTCACCTCGCCGCGTCTCGCGCAAGCGCGCAAAGCGGGCGATTCGGACACGCTGATTGGTCTGTCGTTCAAGATTTTGGGTGTGCTCTTGTCCTGTGGAGCGGTGGCCATTGTGGCGTCACATTTTCTTGGCGAGATGATTCTGACGTGGGTTTACGGCGCTGAATATGCTTCGATGGCAGGGCTTCTGACACTGCTGGCTATTTCCGTTACCGTGGGCTTTGCTGCGCAGCTACTGGGTTCGCTCCTCACCGTCGCGCGCCTGTTTTCGTGGCAGGTTGCCGCCAACGTGGTTTGTATTGTGGTCATTTCGGTAGCCTGTTGGTTTCTTTTGAGCCGGTTCGGTGCGGCAGGCGCCGGTGTAGCGATCATTGCCGGCAATCTCGCGTTACTCGCGGTCAACGCCTGCGCGATCATGTGGAATCGTGATCACATTATGAATCGTGGTGCGGCGGTGACAGCATGAGCGATCCGCGGTTACCCAATTTCTTTGTGCTCGGCGCGGCCAAGGCCGGAACGACGACGTTGCACAGTTTGCTTGGCGAGCATCCGGATGTGTTTGTGCCGGCCGTCAAAGAGCCACAGTTTTTCTGCAATGATGATCTTTATTCAAAGGGCTTAATCGACTACGTTGAGCGCCATTTCGGAAAAGCTGACGGGTTTGCGGCACGCGGCGATTTTACACCACACTATCTGTGCTTTGAGCGCACGGCGCGCCAGATAGCGCGCGATATACCGAGCGATCACCAGCGCTTTGTCGTGTTGTTCCGCGACCCGGTAAAACGCGCCTATTCGCTTTACTGGAATATGGTGGCCGAGGGCCAGGAAGATTTGCCGTTTGGCGAGGCGCTGGCCGCTGAGCCTCAGCGACTGATGGCTCTGGGTGAGCCATGCACGTGCACGCTCAAGTATCGCTACGTAGACAGTGGGCTGTATGCCCAGCAGGTTGAGCGCTACTTCAATCATTTCGGTCGTGAGCAGTTTCTATTTTTGACTTTTGACGAACTGGTCAGTGCGCCGAAGCAGTTACTGCGCAAGGTGACTGACTTCCTGGCGCTTCGACCGCTCGGGGGCGATTTGCCCGTCATGGCCAAAAACCGTTCAGGCATGCCGCGATCACGCGCGCTGCATTCGTTGGTGCGGCAATCAAACCCAATCAAGTCATTGATCAAACCGCTGCTTAGTGAGTCGCTGCGTCTTCGCGTGACCGGCACACTGGCGCGCTGGAATAAGAAAACCGTGCAGTACCCGTCATTGGATCCGGCACTTGAGGTGCAGTTACGCGATTTATTCGCGCCAGACGTGGAGCGCTTGATGGCATTAACCGGGCTGTCGCTTGGGCATTGGTTGCCGCAGTCGGAGCGTGATACATGAACGTGCTCCACTTTATCGGCGCATTCGTCGCGGCGGGTGCTGAAAAATTTACGGTCGAACTGGTGCGTGAGCTGAAGCGACGGGGGCACGATGTTGGCGTTGTCGGGCTTAGTTCGCGACGCGATGCGGTCGGCGAGGACATGCTTGAATCGCTCGCACTTGAAGGCATTCCATCTTTTGTCGGTCCGTCGGACAAGCTGGGTATGCGTACGGTGTTGTGGTTACGCCGCGTACTGAATGAAACACGGCCCAAAACAGTGCATCTGCACACACCCAATACTGAGCTGGCCTATTTCTTGGCGACCCGGTTGGCGCGCAGTGACAGGGCCTGTGTGCGCACGCTGCACAACACGAGCATCCCAAATAAACGGAGCTACAATCTCGCACTGGCCAAAAACAAAGTGCGTGCAACGATCGCCTGTAGCAGCGCCGTGCGTGATGCCATGCTTGAGCGTATGGGGCCGGACATCGAGGTAATTGAAAATGGTGTCGATTTCCACTGGCCGATCAAGGATCCGGCGCTGCGCTCGCGCATGCTTGAATCACTAGACATGGATCCGGGGAAGACGCATTTTTTGCACGTTGGGCGCATGGACGGGGAGTCGCTGCAGACCTCGCAAAAAGCGCACGACGTTTTGATAGACGCGTGGCGGGCAGGGCTTTTGGCTGATGCCGGCGCGCAGCTCAACCTTGTTGGCGACGGACCGTCGAGGTCGCGGCTTGAGCGGCGCGCGCGAAATGATCGGTCCATTGTCTTTCACGGCCTGCGCAATGATGTGGCAATCTGGCTGCAAGCGGCTGACGTATTCGTGATGCCAAGTCGGCACGAAGGGCTGCCGATTGCCGGCATCGAAGCTCTTGGTACAGGAATAGCCTGCCTGTTCAGCGATATCCCGCCGTTGCAGGAGCTGGGCGACGGCTCGGTTCGTCGGGTCAAGGTCGACAGCGTGGAGGAGTTGGCGGCAGCGCTGGGCGACTTTGCGCGCAGCGTGCCGGCCGCGCAGCCTGAGCTTGCGGCCAATACTCGCCGGGACTACGGCATGGGCAGGGTGGCGGTACGCTATGGTGCCTACTACTCTGACCCATCCAGACCGGCACATCCGGAGTCAACGCCATGACGCAATCACCGACAATTCCTGTCGTTTCGCAGCGAAGTGCCAATCCGCTGTGGAAGTGGTTGCTATTTTTTTCAAGTCTGCTCGTGGGTATGATTTGTATGTGGCAGATCACGGCGAGCAATTCCGTGTCGACGTCTTGGACCGGTTACGTCACGATTATCTTGTTGTTGTGGACGTTCACCTATGTCATCGCGACATACAATTATTACTCTACGATCTACCTTTTCGCCTCGGCGTATCTGCTTTGTTTGATGGTCTTTCATTTGGGGCAGGTTTTCGTACACACTGTCGGGATCGACTACCTGCCCCACTTGCTATCGGGCTCACGCTCAGTCCTGCTCCAGAAGGCTTCATGGGCGAGTGTCTTTGCTGCCACCTGCATGGGCGCGGGCGTGGCGCTGGCGATGCGCGCCAAATTGCCAATGCGTCCAGGCGCTGGCCGGACGCGCTCGGCCAGCGAGAATCGCACACTAAATATCGCGTTTTGGATGGGCATCGGCTTATTGGCAGCATCGGCCTTCGGCATTGTGCTGACCACATTCACGGTCGGCAATATTTTTTCGTTTACTCGCAATCAGGTTTTCGGTGGGGTAGGGGACACGCGTGGCTTTGGCCTGTTCCTGCTTGCGGCACCATCGGCTGCGGTGATGCTGGCGATTGGCGCGACGCGACGGTATGAAAAAATATTCGCCTTGAGCGCTGCCTTGGCGCTTGCCGGATTGCTGCTCCTACTGGGCTACCGGTCATCCGCCATGTTTTCAGGGCTGGTCGGCGCCGTCGTGTGGGTGAAAGTAGGCAAGCGAATTCCGCTTTACGTAGCGATCGGCGCGATTTTGTTCGTCAGTGTGGCGATTCCCACGGTGCGCGTGCTGCGTGAGATGGGTT
>CAYGSQ010000338.1:0-4709 GCA_964352435.1 uncultured Gammaproteobacteria bacterium
GCGAGAACAGCAGGTCGACAATCGTCTGGCCGGTGGCACTGTCCAGGTTGCCGGTAGGTTCATCGGCAAATAGAACGGCGGGTCGCGGGGCAAACGCACGCGCAATCGCGACGCGCTGCTGTTCGCCGCCGGACAGCTGATTGGGGTAGTGGCCGACACGAGCGCTCAGGCCGACCGCATCCAGCGTGTGGAGCGCGTGCTCGCGAGCATCGCGTCGACCGTTCAGCTCCAGCGGCAGCATGACGTTTTCCACGGCCGTCAGCGACGGCACCAAATGAAACGACTGGAAGACAAAGCCGACTTGCTCAGCGCGCAACCGGGCACGTCCGTCTTCATCCAGATCACCCAGTGCAACATTATTAATATGCACCTGCCCATGGGTCGGCAGGTCGAGCCCGGCCAGCAGGGCCAGCAGCGTGGACTTGCCCGCCCCCGAGGGGCCGACGATGGCGACGGATTTACCGCGCTCAATTTGGAAACTCACGTCGTTCAAAATGGTCAGAGTTCCCTCAGGGCTGCTAACCTGCTTGCCCAGCTGGTGCGCACGAAGCGCGAAGGACGATGGTTCAGACATGTTGAAAGTGGCTCTTTTGTTGCTGTTGGGTCTAATTTCGCAGGCGAGCCCGGCGCAGATGACCTGCCACGATCCTGGCGCAGCGGCACCGGTTGTCCTGATCGTGGGAGATAGCCTGAGCGCGGGCTACGGTATCGACGTAGCTGAGGGTTGGGCCGCCAAATTGCAAGCGCGCTTCGATGCCAAAGGGTACGAGTACCGGGTGGTCAACGCCAGCATTTCGGGCGACACGACCTCCGGCGGGCTGACCCGCCTCACCACGGCGCTGCCCAAACACGAGCCGGCGTTGGTCATCATTGAGCTGGGTGGCAACGACGGGCTGCGAGGATTTCCCGTGCGCACCATGCGCGCCAACCTTGAGCGCATGATCGAGGCCAGCCGTAAATCGGGCGCGCAGGTGGCATTGATGGGTATGCGCATCCCGACCAACTACGGCGAGCGCTATGCCAACGCGTTTCACAAAGTGTATGCAACGCTGGCCGAGAAATTTGATACCGCGCTGACGCCGTTTTTTCTGGAAGGCATTGCGCTGGATACGTCGCTGATGCAAGCCGACGGTATTCACCCAAATGCGGTGGCGCAGGATCGATTGCTCGACAATGCCTGGCCGGCGATTGAGCAGGGCCTGATGGCCTACTGCGAGCCGGCGTCGTCCGGTATGTCCGAAAAGCCGTAGCGTTTCTCAAGCGCGGACCTGACAGCCGCCGTGTCCGGGCGCACGCCGCGCCATATCTCAAACGACAGCGCCGCTTGCTCAATCAGCATTCCGATGCCCGTGCTCAGCGCGCGGGCACCTTTTTCCATGCACCAGCCGGTGAACGGGGTGCCGTTGGCCCCGTACATCAGATCGTAGCAATGGGCGTCACGCACCACGCCCGGCGGGATCGGCGGCACCTCACCGTCCAGTGTGGCCGACGTCGCGTTGATCACCAGGTCATAGGCGACGTCTGGGATGGAGTCCAGGCCCGACGATGTCACGTTGCCGTCAGCCTGAAACTTCGCCACCAGGCGATCCGCCGTTGCGCGCGTTCGATTCGCGACCACCACGCGCGCGGGTTGCTCGTCCAGCAATGCGCCCAGCACGCTGAACACACTGCCGCCCGCACCAATAATCAGGACGCTCGCACCCTTAAGCGTGAGGGCAAGATTGCGCGTCAGGTCGTAGACCAGGCCCGCACCGTCGGTAGTGTCGCCGTAAAGGCTGCCGTCGGCGCGTTGCACCAGCGTGTTGACCGCGCCCGCGCGCTGGGCGTTGTGCGAGATCTCCGCGCACAAGGTTGCAGCGTTTAGCTTGTGCGGTACGGTGACGTTGAGTCCGGCCATGCCCTGGCGAAAAAGCTCGGGCAGATCCCGGGCCAGAGCATCGCCCGCCACCTCGATGGCGCGATAGGTCATAGCCTGATCGGTCTGCCGGGCAAACAGCGCATGGATGTGCGGCGACAGGCTGTGCGCGATCGGGGATCCGATGACGCCGTAGTGCGCGATCTTCGTCATGGCACGGTCACGCTCCGATTTATGGCGGGTGCTGCGCTGCTCAATCGTTTAGCAGTTCAGCAACGTCCTTGGCGAAGTAGGTCAGGATCGCGTCGGCGCCAGCACGTTTGATGGACACCAGCGATTCAAGCATCGCTTCAGGCGCGCCCAGCCAACCGTTGGCGACGGCGGCCTGAATCATCGCGTATTCGCCGCTTACCTGATAGGCGAGCGTCGGTACGCCAAATTCCTGTTTCACGCGGCGGACCACATCGAGATACGGCATGGCCGGCTTGACCATGACCATGTCGGCGCCTTCCGCAATGTCGAGCGCGACCTCGCGCAGCGCCTCGTCCGAGTTGCCCGGGTCCATCTGATAGGTCTTCTTGTCACCACCGGCGAGCTGCTCAGCTGAGCCCACTGCATCGCGAAACGGGCCGTAGAACGCAGACGCGTATTTCGCTGCGTAGGAAATAATGGCCGTATGGCGGTAATCGGCCTCTTCCAGCGCCTCGCGGATGGCGCCAATGCGTCCGTCCATCATGTCCGAAGGTGCCACCGCGTCGGCGCCAGCTTCTGCGTGGGAGAGCGCCTGCCGCACCAAAACGTCGATGGTTTCATCGTTCATGACATAGCCGTCATCATCGGTCAGCCCGTCCTGGCCATCACTGGTGAACGGGTCGAGCGCGACATCGGTGAAAATGGCAAGCTCGGGCAGCCGGGCTTTGAGCGCTCTTACGCTGCGCTGCGCCAATCCGTCGGGATTGTAGGCTTCCTCGGCGCCGGCCGACTTTTTGTCCGCACCAACCACCGGGAACAGGGCCAAAGCCCGTATGCCCAACTGGTGACAGCGCTCCGCTTCGTGTAAAAGATCATCGGGTCCCAGACGTTCTATGCCGGGCATACTGCTGATGGGTACCCGCCCTGGCTCCGCCATGGCAAACACCGGCCAGATCAAATCGTCGGCACACAGGCGTGTTTCGCGGACCAAAGCACGCAATGCGGCGCTGCGACGCAAGCGACGGGGGCGAATGGCGGGGTAGCTGGATTGGATCATGATGAAATTTTGCTCAATAAAAACAGTCAATTGGCTGCGGTTTAAACGGTTTGGCGCCGATAATAGCGCAATCGTCGCCCGCCTTGAAATAAAACCACTGGGAGCACGGTCTTAATGGCTGACGCACAACGGCATCAGCAGTTCGAATCCATCGTGGGCACATTGGCCCCGGATCTGTTCCGCTACGCCTTCTGGCTGTCACGCGACCGGCAACTGGCTGAGGATGTGGTTCAGGAAACGATGATTCGTGCCTGGAAGTCACTCGACAAGTTGCGCGATGCAAGTTCGGCCAAATACTGGCTGTTCACCATCGTACGACGCGAACACGCCAGAACGTTTGAGCGTAAACGCTTCGACACGGTGGACATCGACACGCCTGGCATGATGGACGATTCGCTCGCCACGCCCGGGTTTAACCACGACGTTCACGCAGTGCGCGAGGCACTGGGTGAACTTGAAACGGATTACAGAGAGCCATTGGTATTGCAAATATTGCTTGGGCACAGCGTAAAAGAGATTGCGCAACTGATGGAGCTTGGCGAAGGCGCGGTGCTCACGCGACTATTCCGGGGGCGCAAAAAGCTCAAAGACATACTTGAAACCGAAGACTAATATGAACTGCGAAGACTTCCGCCAAAATTTACTGGCCGCGCCCGACGACATGAGTGACGCAATGGCGTCCCACATGGAAGCCTGCGAGCCGTGTCAGGGTGTCGCCTCGCAGATGCTGGCCATGGACACTGTATTGCGTGAAGCGATGCAGGTCGAGGTGCCGCAAAACCTGGGCCAGACGGTGCTGATGCAAAAGATCTTGCGGAGCAAGCGCCGCTTCAATATTCCCCTGTTTGCCGTGGCCGCCACGGTCTTATTGGGCCTGGGCTTTGCTACTGGTTCCTACCTTGGCCGCGCCAGCACGTCGGAACTAACCGACGCGCTGATTGCCCATGTAGAACATGAACCCATTTTGTTGCAGCCAAGTACTGAGGTCGTTGAACTTCAACGCGTCAGCAACGTGCTGCTACAAGCGAATGTGACTCTGCGCGCCGATATCGGTCGCGTGCGTCACGCAGGACTGTGTGAATTTAATGGCAAGACGGTCCCCCACCTGGTTGTCACCACACAAAACGGACCCGTAACCGTCATGCTTCTGCCCGACGAGACGGTGGACAGTGTTCAGTCCTTTGACAACGGGGTGTTCAGTGGCGTCATCGTGCCTAACGGCCGCGGTGCTATCGCCATCATTGGTGGTGATTCGTCGGACATAGAGCTGGTGCGTCAACAATTTAATCAAGCTGTGGAATTTTCGATCTGACCGGTACTTTCCACAAACAACATCCCGTTAACGGGTACGTTTCAATCAGGAGAATCAAACATGTCTAAATCAACAATCAAACCTTTGGCCGATGGTGTCGGTGCTGATCTGGCCGTTTCTTTCGCTGCGGCGCCTATGGCAAGCGCAGACGTCAGCCCGTTTTCAATGACGGCACTGTCGAGCGGCTACATGGCGGCTGACATCACCGACGCCAAGTTCGGCGAAGGCAAATGTGGCGAAGGCAAATGCGGCGGCGACAAGGGCGAAGAAGGCTCATGTGGCGGCGATAAAGG
>CAYGSQ010000339.1:0-4707 GCA_964352435.1 uncultured Gammaproteobacteria bacterium
TAGCATTTACAGCAGACACAAGCTGTGAGGTTGTTTCAGCGTCTCTTAATGACCCGAAGCAGCCGCTCGTAAAAGGAGATTTTCTACAATGAACGTACTTCTTAGAATAGTGATTGCTGCTCTTAGTGCAGGTTGGGTGATTCCTTTAGCATTCGCAGGCAAATTGATGCTCGGCTGGCTTATGTGTAGTGCCAGCGATGCGGCATGCTCGTTCCCGCACATTGCAACGGCCAGCAACCTTTTTTTTGTGGCGTGTACATGGCTGGGTGGCGTCGTATTCGCATGGACTTTGTTTTTGACCCGTAACCGGCAATAGTGAAGGTTTTTTTTGGCCCACTCCTGTCTGACAACGGGCGAAAAACTGGCGTCGCTGACCGTCCGCTCCTAGCCGTGAACGGCAAGTGGTTCGGCGCTTGAGGTTTTTGGACGGCGTGCAGGCGCAGCACGCCATGATGGCGCTCAATATTGGCAGTCGCGGGCACACACTCGCTGGCACTTGCCCACTACGCCTTTCTTTCACCGCTAACCTTGAACCGGCCGGCTGAGGTTTGCTGATCCAGCAGTGCGCAACACGCATTATGGTCCAAGGTTCGCCAGCGCCTGCAGCGCCATGTCGTAGTCCATGCCGTCGCCGTGATAGTTGGGCAGACAGGTGTCTTTGTGGATGGCGTATTCGGCCAGGTCGTTCTCAAACGTCTGTGCCGATTCGCCAAGCTCATCGAGGCCACGTAGCGGAAGCGCACTGGGCAACACGGCCCCGTCCGGCGTGGTAAACAACACCTCGCCGTGAACACGCGCACAACCAAACCCGTCGTCATGGACCAAATGATGGTGGTGACTGCACAGCAAGACCAGGTTATCGAGCTTGGTCTGGCCACCATTGGCCCAATGCTGAATGTGATGCCCGTGCAGATAGCGGGTGTGCGTACAACCCGGAAAGCGGCAACTGTGATCGTCGCGTTTGTTCAGCGCCCGGCGCAGGGCCGGCGAGATCACCCGCGTCTTGCGCCCAACGTCCAGCACGCGACCTTCGGCGTCCTCGACCATTGGCACGATGCCGGCGTCGCAGCAGAGGCGCCTGGCCGCTTCGATCGGAATCACGCCGTCTTGGCCCAGACGCAGCGGTTCCTCCGATGTCCCCGCGGGGACGTGCAGGACCACCTGGTAGGCATCGCCGTTAGACGTGCCCTTTCGCTTCGCCGACAGCCAATCGTCGCTCAACGCAACAAACGCATCGGCCCGGCGCTGGGCGATGGTGGGTTTGCCGTCGGGCGTCCCCGCAGAGACGCCGTCGCGAAAGCGCTGGTCCCGGCAGGCATCGATGGCCTTGATGACCCGACTCGCTTCTTCTTTTGGCAGACAGACCTTGAAGACGACACAGCCGTCGTCATCCTCGAACCACTCGATATCGCGTTGTTGATAGGCGTCGTTGGCCGGATCCTGTCGCGCGGTCGATCGGCGGCGGCGGTTCTCGTGACGCACGAGCTTGTCCAGATGAGAGGCCGTGCCGCTTAGAGCAATCCCCAACAGAAACGCCTCGTTGTCTTCATTGGCCACCCGTGTGATGGCCCGGGCTTTGGAATAGCTGATCCGGCCCTGCTCGAACGCTTCGCTGACCAGGGGCAATCCGGCCAGCGCTTTAGCGACGCGCAGTTTCTCGCGCCCGGTGTGCACGCTGATGCCACAACGCCAGCTCAACCAGTGGGCGCAGGAGACACAACCCTGATCACCCCAACCGCCCAGGGCGTCGAACTCACGCACCAGGATCAAGAAACGATAGGTCGCGGCGTGGATGTGGGCCGCCAGGCGGGCGATCTCGTGGCCGAGCTTGTCGGTGCGGGCGAGGTATGGATTGGGCGTGTTTTGGTTGATGGACATGGCTCTTCCTTAAGCTGTTTATTTGATCAGTATTTTACAACATTTCTCCATACTGATCAATTGTTTATGGCTCACCATAACGTCACTTTCATCGCATGATTGCGGAGCCGGAATGATCTAACCCATGCCACGATGATCGATGCCGGGCACCGAGTACCACAAGCCACTGGCCGTCCCGGTTATCATCCGGCCACTTTGCTGAAGCTCTACGTGTATGGTTATCTGAACCGGATCAAGATCGTTACCGATGTCCGGCCGGTGAGGCGCTGGTACGTCGGCACAGTTCTGTTGAGAGGGGCATAACGATCAACGTCTACTACGCAACATAATTCATCCAATCGTTGCGCAGGCTACCTGAATCGCTAAATCTGGACGTCGTCGATTGACAGCAATTGTCGACCTGTGACACTTTCCGTCACCTACAAGGCACACCGCGTGAAAGCGCGGGTCGCAAAGCCACCGGTCTAAAGACGATACGTCCATGACAGCGGGGTTGCCGGACGCGCACCGATTTGCGCGATCGTCACCCGTGATCTCAAAGACCGCGCTTCGCGCCGCGCCCTGCGGACTTGCACACACGGAGACGACGCGAATGAACGGCAGAAGCAACAATGCAAAGCGCAGCCAAACGCAAGCCATCATCGATCCGGGCCTGGCCCACGAACTGGGCCTGCAACGGGACAAGCCGACTGCGGGCGTCGCCAAGCCCGCAAGTCTGAAGCAGTTGCAGGCGATCCTTCACCCCGACTCGCACTACCCGACGCCGATCCGGCCAATGGGCGCCAACAGTTCCTCGACTCGATGCAACTCGGCGCACGGTGGTACGGTTATCGACATGACGGGTCTCAAGGAAATCTCGCCCGTCAGAGACGGCATCGTCACCGTCCAGGCTGGCGTTACGCTGCAGGAACTTGCCCGTCATCTCGCTCTTAAAGGCCTGGAGGTTCCCGGCTGCGTTGATCTTGTTCGCCGCACAGTGGGCGGGGCGGTGGCCGGCGGAAGTCTCGGCGCAACCCACGACGGCAGCCCGGCGTCCGCCTTTTCTCAGGTCTTGGCGATGAGCGTCGTCAAGCCCGACGGTACAATCAAGCATGTGACACAGGAACAACCTCACTTGCTAAACGTTTATCGTTTGAGCTTCGGTGTGCTCGGGGTAATTTTTGATGTCACTTTTCGCGTTCGTCCAATCGCAAAGTTCATGGTCAAACACAAGAAGATGGACGTGGAGAAGTTCGCACACGTTGCCGCAGCCCTGGCCGATCAGAAAGTCGGGCTGAAGTTTTTTTACATGCCGTTCAAATCGACGGTTTACGCAGAGCTTCGCCGGGCGTCGACCGATGATGCGCCGGTCCGCACGGTACCCTGGATGATCAAGGACCTCGGCGAATCCACGATCATTCCTGCGCTCTGCGACAGGCTCAATCGCATCGTGTCCGTTCCAGGCGTTCGCTACGGGCTTGCCGACGGCCTCCACGGGATTGGCCGCTCTATTTTGTCCAACGGACTCACCGAGTGCGGCACAAGCGTAGCGGAACACCAGGGCGCTGATTCCCGCTTCGACCCGCCGGCGTTGGAGTACAGCACCTGGTGCTTCCGGGCCGGGCAAATTGGCGTGGTACTTGCCGCTTACCGCACGTTCGCCACCGACTACTACAAGAAGCACCGCTTTCGCTGCGACATGCCTGTTGTCGGTTACCGCCTGCCGATGAATCGGGCGGCGCTGCTGTCTTCCAATTTCGACGGGCCGATGTTTGCGCTGCGATTTGTCAGCAGCCCGCACCCGTTGTGGGACGACTTCGCGATGGACCTCGCCGCGTTCGCGCACGAATGGGGCGGCGTGCCAATCTTTAGCCAGACTCGCGCGTTCGAATTGCCACAAGCCGAGGCCGCGTTTGGCAGCAGGCTTGAATTCTTCAGGAAGTTTCGCCGCCGCCTGGACCGTGAAGGGCGCATGTTGAATCCTTACCTTGCGCAGTACTTTACCTAGTGTCCGGCTGGCTTGGCCACAAGAAGGTCCCGCCTGAGGCCATTGACACTATAGATAGGGTGTAAGGTCCACCGCGTCCAGCCGTCGGTCGATGCCGAGAAGCTGGCGCAGGATGGCCGTGTGACCCTGAGCCCCAAGGCTGTGTAGATCACCTGAATCCGTGACAACACCCGCGCCGTCCACGCTTTGAAAAATACGTCTATACTATTTAATCCTCATCATGGAGCTGCTTGTGTACGTCAACAGCTCGCACGGTACTGGTCATCGAATCTCAATCAGCATTCAGGTACATCCATGACACCGAACAATAAAACCTTAGTGTCCCGTTCTCTCAATAGGGCTCATATGAAAAACAAAATTATGACGTCGACCATCATGGGCGCGATGCTGCTGGTCAGTACGCTCTCTGGCCGCATTGTTACGGCCGATGAAAACTCGGTTCGCGAACACCTTGCTCAAAAAAGTAGTACGTCCTACTTGCAGCAAGGTGAGTTCCGAATTGAGCGCGTGGCATCCGACAGCAAAACCGCGCACGACTCAGTCGTCTTTCAAAAGTATATTCAGGACATTCCTCTGCACGGTGGCTACGTTACCGTGCTTGAGTCGCCTGATGGTCAGATTACGCGTGTGATCGATGATTCCTCGGAATCATTGCAGCTCAATCTCAGCCGACCTGCGATTGACGCGAAGGCGGCGGAAGGTTTGATCAAAACAGCCCATGTCACCGGCTCAACATCCAAATTAGTTTGGTTCCGACAGGGCAACGAGGCGATGCCGGCGTGGGAGGTGACCACCGCGTTAGCTGATTCGGGCAAAGCGGCGTCCCCAACCGGACTTGAGAC
>CAYGSQ010000340.1:0-2660 GCA_964352435.1 uncultured Gammaproteobacteria bacterium
TGCGCGAAAAGCTTTTCAAACTCTTCCGTTCCGACAGCGGTGACAGACACGGGCGTCGTTTGAAGATCTGTCTCGGCGCGACGCGTCGCATTGACGATCACTTCTTCAAGGACCTGACCAAATGCCGGTGTTGTGGGTAAAAGCGCTACACTGATCAGCGCGGCAAGAAGTGTCTTTTTCGGCGCGTTGCGCGCCTGATTGCGGACCGGTAACGGCTTGCTCATGGTTTCCCCCACAGCACATTGAAAGGCGATAGCTTGGCTGATGCTCGGCCAATTCTGAAAAAAAGTCAAACACGATTGTTTTTTTTGCTATAACGGGAAACGCCGGTTCTGCAACGGGTTTTTTGCGGTTGCAGCATTATTCAGTCCTTCTGCAAAGCAGCATTTCGCGGAGTTTACGATGCCCATGACCGTTTCAAATCGACACCCTCTGGCCGCCCTCCTGATCACGGGCATCGTGCTCACCGGATGCGCCGCCCCGGTAACGGACACCGCCAGCGATCTCGATCGAGCCGAGGTGCGTGAAAAACTTCAGGGCTCGGCCGGCGGCGGCGCGGCACACCCCGGGGCCGCTCTGTACACGACCCACTGCGCCGCGTGTCATGACAGCGGCATGACCAAGGCACCGGCGCGGAACATTCTGCAATTGCTGTCACCCCGATCAGTCTTGGCCGCCATGGACACCGGTATCATGCGCCAGCAGGCCGCCGCGCTGTCCGAACGCGAACGGCGGGACGTGGTCAAGTATCTGGTTGGCAAACCGGACGACACCCCCATCAGCCTGTCGCGCTGTGCCGCAGGCGACAACTGGTTCGACTTCGAGCAGCCACCCGCCGCAACGGGCTGGGGCCAACAAAGGACCAACAGCCGTTTCATCCCGCCAGCCAATGCGGGACTGACCGGCGCCTCGCTGGACGCGCTTGAGGTCAAGTGGGTGTTCGACTATCCCAAGTCCACACGAGCACGTTCGCATCCGGCGCTGGCGGGCGGCGCCCTGTTTGTTGGCAGCCAAAGTGGCACGCTGTACGCACTGGATCGCAAAACCGGTTGCGCACACTGGACGCTGGACGTCGGCGCCGAAGTGCGCACAGGCATAACGATCGCGCCGTATGCGGAGTCGCAGGGTAAAGCGGTTGGCTTTTTCGGCGACATCCTGGCACGTACTTACGCCATCGACCTGGCACGCGGCGAAATCCTGTGGAAGACCAAGGTCGACGATCATCATAACGCCACGGCCACGGCGCAGCCCGTGTACTTCGAGGGCAAGGTTTATCAAAGCGTGTCGTCGCTCGAAGTGGTGCCTGCTGCCGACCCCAACTATCCGTGCTGCTCGTTTCGCGGTGCCATTGCCACGCTCGATGCTGCCAGTGGCGCTTTGCTGAAAAAGACCTACACGATCAGCGACGCTCCCACGAAGGTGGCCGAGAACAACATTGGGACGCCCGTGCTTGCGCCCTCGGGCGCACCGGTCTGGAATACTCCTGCACTGGACACGACCCTACGTCGGCTCTATTTCGGCACCGGCGAAAACTACTCGTCACCGGCCAACGACACATCAGACGCCGTGATGGCCATGGACATCGACAGCGGTGAGATTGCCTGGGTCACGCAGACCACCAGCCGCGATGCGTGGAATGTCGCCTGCATGGCGTTCATCGAAAACAAAACCAATTGCCCGCTCGAAAAAGGCCCGGACCTGGACTACGGTGCGCCACCAATTTTGGTGGAGCACGACGGTCAACGCGTGCTGGTCGCGGGCCAAAAATCGGGCACCGTATATGGTTTTGATCCAAACGACGGGCGCATCCTGTGGAGTGATCAGGTCGGGCGCGGCGGCGTGCAGGGCGGCGTTCACTTTGGCATGGCGGCGGATGGCCGCACGTTGTACGTGCCCATCTCCGATTACAGCGATGAAGACTGGCCCGAAGCGCTGGCCAAGCCGGGGGTTTACGCGCTCGATGCGTTCACCGGCAAACGGCGCTGGTCACACCCCATCGACAATACCTGCGGCGATCTGACCGATTGTGACCCCGGCGTCTCCTCCGCGATCAGCGCGGTGGACGGCGCCGTATTGGCCGGCCATATGGATGGCGTTCTGCGAGCCTACGACGAGCAAGCCGGTTCTTTGCTGTGGGAGTTTGATACGCGCCAGGACTTTACCGCGGTGTCCGGACGCATCGCACGCGGCGGCTCGTTCGGCGGCGGCACGGGACCGGTTGCCCACGACGGCATGCTCTACTTCAATTCGGGATACGGCCTGTACTTTCACATGCCGGGCAATGCATTGATCGCGCTGGGGCCACGGGACTAGCGGTCTGTGCCGGGATGGTCAGACGGGCAACAACTCACGAATTTGCTGTTCAAGGAATTCCAGCAGCTGGGGCTCGTCGCTGGCACGTGGATGCATCAGGTGGCTGATCGCAATGCCTTCAATCAGTTTCTGGCTAAGGGACAGCGCAAGGTTGAAAGCCTCAGGGTCTTTTTGCCATTCGGGAAACATTTGCAGCGCGGTCGAGTACCACTCTTCGTCAAAACGCGTTTGGGCAGGCACCAGAATCTTGTGCAGCTCTTCGTCATGACGCGCCGCTACCGACAATTCGATGAAGGCCAGAAACAACGGATGATTGGCGTGATCCCAATACGAACGCACGGCAAGCT
>CAYGSQ010000340.1:2670-4701 GCA_964352435.1 uncultured Gammaproteobacteria bacterium
TACGCTTTTCGAAAAGATATTCGACCGTGGCCGCGATGATGTCCGTCTTGGATGGGAAGTGGTGCAACGTCGCACCGCGCGACAGCCCTGCCTGACCCGCGATCATCATCGTCGTGGTCTTGGCATAGCCAATATTTATAATGCAATGCACCGCGGCATCGAGAATTTGCTGGCGCGTACTCGAACTTTTGTAGGCTTGCCAGCCTTTCTCACCGGGACCTGCGGGCTGATCGGCCGACGTTTTTTTCTGTCGCGCCATAGGGCTTGAGTCCGTAACTTCACAATTAAAGTGGCGCCAACCAAGGCGCAACGAAATCGCAGGTTATCATGATTTTTTTCCACAGCATCACAATTCACGACAACGAGGCAGCAACTTATGGGTGATCGGGTAAAGAATAAAGTCGCGCTGATTACGGGCGCGGCATCGGGTCTTGGCAAGGCGGATGCGCTGGCGCTGGCGCGCGAAGGCGCCACCGTCATCCTGACCGACGTCAACGAAGACGGGGCGAAAGTCGCCCAGGACATTGCCGAAGAAACCGGCGCACGTACCGCATTTTTCAAACAGGATGTCAGCGACGAAGCGCGCTGGACCGAGATTATTGAGCAAGTTGAAAAAGACTATGGCGGCCTGCACGTTTTGGTGAACAACGCCGGCATCGTCATTGTAGCCACGCCCGAATCCACCACGCTTGATCAATTCCGGCTGGCCAATTCGGTCATGAGCGAGGGTGTTTTCCTGGGTTGTCGCGCGGCTATTCCCGTCATGCAACGCTCTGGCGGCGGCTCCATTATCAACATGGCATCGGTTGCGTCACACATGGGTTACCCCGTGTTTTTCGCCTACAGCGCGGCCAAAGGCGCCGTCCGCGCCATGACCAAATCCATTGCCGTGCACTGCCAGATGAACGGCTACAACATTCGCTGCAACTCGGTCCACCCAAGTTCAATCGCCACGCCGATGATTGATCAGGCCAATCGCGAACTGGGTATCGAGCCACCCGAACCGGGCACTGATCCGGTTGGCGTGGGCGACCCGTCCGACGTCGCCAATCTGATTGTCTTTCTGGCCAGCGAGGAGTCGCGCTTCATGAATGGTTCGGAAGTGATGATCGACAACGCTCTGACGATTCAATAACTCAGGCGACGACGCCGCGCTCAAACAGAGCGCGGCGTGCGTCGGCATCAAAGCCCAGTTCTTCAAGCACCTCACAGGTATGCTCGCCGACCGTTGGCGGCGGCGTGGCAATGCCGGCCTCCGATAACGACATGGAAAAGGGCAGATCGGCGACGGGCGCCGCCGCGGGCGCCCCCGGATACGACACACTGCCAAGTACACCCAGCGCGGCTACTTGCGGATGCTCCAACGATTCGCGTGGCGAGAGTACCGGGCCCGCGGGCACACCCGCTGCGCCCAATTCCTTAAGCGCGATCTGCGTACTACGGATGGCGCACCAGGTTGCCAGTGGTCCGCACAGCTCGTCGCGCCAGTCGCCGCGCAACTGATCGTTGGCAAAGCGCGGATCGTCGAGCCAGCTTTCCTGCCCAAGCAACGTTGCTACGCGTTTAAAAATTGCATCACCCGGACAGTGCACCAGCACGTGTCCGTCGCTGGTCGCAAACACGTCGGACGGGCCCGACGTCTGCACCCGGTTGCCCGTTCCCTGACGACCCAGTGCGAGCACGCCTTCCTCGATCAGGTGCGAATTGAATACGGACAACGCCGTGCCCAGCAGCGATGACGACACTTCCTGTCCCTGCCCGCTTTGATCACGCTCGCGCAAAGCCGCCATGACGCCAAATGCCGTCAACACCGCCGTGCAGTAGTCGACATACGGGGCCGCGGCCTTGACCGGGGAGCCGGGCGCGCCGGTGATGTGCATGGCGCCGGACATGGCCTGGCCGACGCCGTCAAACCCCCCTTGCGCCGCCATCGGGCCACTAGGACCAAAGCTTGAAACATTCCCCACAATGACGACCTCGCGCAGCGCCGTCAGCGAAGCGTAATCCATACCCACTTTCCGCTGAGACTGC
>CAYGSQ010000341.1:0-4696 GCA_964352435.1 uncultured Gammaproteobacteria bacterium
CGCTTGTTGTATCGGGTCGCCGATATGCTGGACGGGTACGTTTTGCCCGCCCACGTGAGCACCACGCGCATCCTGGCCCAAATGGCCCGACATCTTGGCGCAACGGTAGCTGACATTGAAACCGGCATTGGCGAACCATCGCTGCCTCAGGTTGAAGGCACGCGCGTCCTCATTGCCGATGACGACCGTCTGGGGCGACTCTATCTCGAAGATTTGCTCAAGCAGCATGGCGTCAACGTCACCGCCTGCGCAGATGGTCAGCAGGCCGTGACGGTTGCACGCGAAGTGGCGTTCGACGCCATCTTTCTGGATGCGCGAATGCCGGTGTGTGATGGCGAAGAGGCCGCACGCCAAATCCGCGCCATGCCCAAGCACCGGGACACGCCACTGTATGCACTCACCGCCAGCGCTATGGATGAAGACCGGGTGCGTTTCGCCGCCGCGGGCATGAACGAGTGTTTGATCAAGCCTGCGTCGGCGCATGCGCTGCTCAGCGCCATCGCTCAGGGACAGGCGATGTCCCACCCCGCATCTGAGGCAACGTCGACCACATCGTTGGCGAACGATTCAGATATGGTGGGTTTGCTGCACAAGGAATTACATCAATATCGTAATGCGCTAACCGAACACAGCGCGACGGACAGCACTCGGATATTTGACGTCGCACATCGGTTGCACGGCGCGGCATCCATCTGCCAGTTACCGCAATTACGCGAAAAAGCCGCCGCACTCGAACTGGCCTCGCGCGCCAAAGACACGGTCGCCATCGAGACCGCGCTAGGCCATGTATTGACCGAAATTGATGAAATTCTGGACGACCGCAGCGTCGCGCGCCCCGCGCATTCGTCCTAGCCGACACGCATAGCGATCGCGTAGGCCATCGCAATGCCCGCTTCATCGGACAGCGAGACGTGACACAGCCCAACGCCCATCTCCTCACACACCTGCTGACCGCGCGCGGAAAACACGACATCGGGCTTGCCGCGCGCGTTGTGCACGATACCAATATCACGTACCCAGATACCGTTCGCGAAGCCAGTCCCCAGCGACTTTGCAACCGCTTCCTTGCCCGCAAATCGCATCGCGAGGTAGCGTGCCCTAAATTTGCGCGACCAATAACCATCGAGCTCTTCGGGCATCAAAATGCGCTCGGCAAACCGATCACCGTGCCGCTCAATGGCCGTTTCAAACCGCTCAATGCGAATGAGGTCTGTGCCAATGCCATGGATCATGCATCGCCTCCCTGGGAACCAGACTGCGGCGACGGCCGCAGCATGGCGCGGGCAACCGCCCGCACGCGCAGTGGTGCGCTGCCAAGATGCACGGCCAGGGCTTCACGCAATACCACACGCGCAATTTTCAAAACTTCGGGATCGTCAAACGCCTCGCGCTCGATCGCGTGCAATATGTCGCCACGAATGACTCGGCCGTCATCCTGCGTGCCGGCACTGCGCACAGGTCCCAGCTCAGGGCGGTAGTGGTAGTGCGCCTGCGGATCGACCGCCGTGGTCGAATTGGCTTCATGCGATAGCGACAGGCCGTAACCCAGCACATCAAGCAAACGCTTTTCGAAACGTCGCAGCGGCACTTCACTGGCCGTCGTGCCAGCCAGACCCTCAAGCACCTGCGCATACAAATTATAGACATCGTCGTGCGGCTCACCGCTACGTACCAGGCGCATCAATATTTCATTGACGTAATAGCCCGACAACAGCGCTTCGCCTGCGAGCCAGCGCGCGGGTCCGGCTCCCTCCGCGCCCGTCAGCGTGCCCAACTCGCCACGACGCACCCACGACAAAAGCACCGGTTGAAACGGCATTAGCACCGAGCGCAGCTTCGATTTGGGACGGCGTACGCCGCGTGCCACCAGCGCGACGCGACCGTGGTCGCGACACAGGCAATCAATCAGTCGGGATGAATCCCGATAGGGTCTGTGGTGCAGCACCCACGCAGGCTGCAATGACACCGTTTCCCGATTCACTTCCCGACTTCGTAACCCAGCGCGGACAAACTGCGCTCATGGTCGGCCCAGTTCTTCTTCACCTTGACCCAAAGGTTAATGTGTACGGGTTTCCCAAGATTACGTTTGAGTTCAAGGCGCGCCGCACGTCCGACGGACTTGAGGATACCGCCCTGCTTGCCGATCACGATGGGTTTTTGGCTGTCTTTGCCAACCCAGATGGTCGCGTGCGCTTCAAGCCCCTCGTCCGACTCCTCGAGTTTTTCGATTTCTACGGTCAGCCCGTAAGGCACCTCTTCCGACAGCGCCATCATCAGCTTTTCGCGAATGAGCTCGCCGATGCGAAACGCCTGATCGCGATCACTGCTTTGGTCGGCGGGATACAGCCACGGGCTTAGCGGCAAGCGCTCACTGAGCACCCCGAGCAGCGCGTCCAGGTTGTCACCGGTCCGCGCACTGAGCGGCACGATGGCTTCGAACTCATGCAGCGTGCTGAGCTCATTGAGCAGAGGCAGCAAGGCGGCCTTGGACTTTTTAACGTCCACTTTGTTGATGATTGCAACGGCCGGTACACCGTGGCTGATTACCCGGTCGAGTACATGCCGGTCGGGTTTGGTCAGTCCAGCTGCGTCCACCACAAACAGAGCGATGTCCGCATCTGCAATCGACGTGTCGGCGTTGCGGTTCATAGTCTGACCCATCAGATTCTGGCGACCCGACCGCATACCCGGCGTATCGACAATAAGAATCTGGCAATCACCTTCGTTGCGCACCCCAAGAATTCGATGCCGTGTCGTTTGCGGCTTGGGTGTCACGATGCTGACTTTCTCGCCCACCAGCGCATTGGTCAGCGTCGACTTGCCCACGTTTGGTCGCCCCACAAGTGCGACGAAGCCGCAGCGGGTCGTAATGTCATTCATTTTCAAAAAGCTCCAGCATGGCTTTGGCGGCGCGCTGCTCCGCGCGCCGGCGACTGCGCCCCTCGGCGCTGACCTGCATATCTCGTTCGGCCACGGCACAGGTTACGCGAAACACGCGCTCATGATCAGCACCCGCCACATCCGCCACATCGTATGCGGGCAAATTCAGCCCCATCTTTTGCAGCAGTTCCTGTAACCGCGTTTTCGAATCCTTGTGTGCCCCACTCGCAATGGCCACCTTCAACGGTTGGGTGAACAGATGTTCTATGACTTGCTGCGCACCGGGCATGCCGCGATCGCGATACACCGCGCCGATCACAGCCTCCAGCGCATCGGCCAATATGGATGCGCGCCGGTAGCCGCCACTCTTGAGTTCACCGCCACCCAGTGACAGGTAATCACCAATGGAGAGCTCGGCGGCGATGGTGGCCAATGCGTCTTTTTTCACGAGCGACGCGCGCAAACGACTCAGATCGCCCTCAGTGGCTTGCGGCGACGCTTCAAACAACATGGCGGCAATGAGTGCACCCAGAACAGCATCGCCAAGAAATTCCAGACGCTCGTTGTTGGTCCCGCGTGCGCTTCGGTGGGTGAGCGCTTCATCGAGCAGCGTGTCATCAAGAAACTGGTAGCCTAGCGCAGATTCAAGATCGCGCCGGTTGCGTATCACCTGGGAACCTCGACGGCTTTGTCGAACGACACGATAAAATCGAGGTTGCCCAGAAACGGCTGCCGACGATCATATTTGGCGCGTACCAGGAAGTTCTCGTCCTTGACGGAAATCAGGATGTCCTGGGTATCGAGCGTACGTATCGACTCAATATCAAAGCGTTTTCGCAGGTATTCCTGAATTTCCCGCTTGTTTTCAACGCCGTCGACTTTTTCAGCTTTGAGGCCCGTCAATACCGAGTGGACGCGGTAATACTCAAGGTATATGGGCACCAGCCGCAGCGTGGCGAGTGAAAATATTCCGATCAGCGCGAGCACCGTCAACCACCCAATCGCGGTCATGCCCCGTTGTTGATGCCTGTTCATACGTTCATCCTCTTTGACGCTGCCAAAAGTTAGCGAATACTGTCGCCGACGCGGCTCAAATCACGGGTATTTAGCCATACCACCACTGCTTTGCCCACCAGATTGTCTTCTGGAACAAATCCAACCACGGGCGAGCGACTGTCCTGACTGTTATCACGATTGTCGCCCATCATAAAATAATGGCCAGCGGGTACGGTTTCTTCGAACTCGCGCACAGAACGGCCATGTGCCGACATACTGTGCAAGATGGCGTGCGAGCCTGTACCTAGTGCTTCACTGCCCAAAATCGCGTCCATTTGATTGTAAAGCTCTGTGCCGAAACTCGATTCGACACGCTCCCCATTGACCACCAGTTGGTGATCCCGGTACACAATGTGATCATTCGGCAAGCCGATGACGCGCTTGATGTAGTTATCCGTCGGATTGGACGGCAGCCGGAAAACCGCCACATCGCCTCGCTCGGGCAATCCGGTCTGCAAGATTTTCGCATTGCTGACGGGCAGACGCAGCCCGTAGGCAAATTTGTTCACAAAAATGAAATCGCCGGATTCCAGTGTGGGCATCATCGACGGTGACGGGATCTTGTACGGCTCGAACAAAAACGAGCGAATCAGAAGGACAATCACGGCAACCGGAAACAGCGCGCGGCTGACTTCGACAAACCTTGGGTCGCCGGGTGAGGACAACGCCGAGTCGCTGCGCCAGCGTGCCGCAAGCAAGCGATAGCCAAGCCAGATGCCGCCAGTCAGTACGACGAACAAGACGAGGATCAAAGACAGAT
>CAYGSQ010000342.1:0-4689 GCA_964352435.1 uncultured Gammaproteobacteria bacterium
GTGGCAAGGAGAGCGCTTTGGCAATGTACGCGGCAACACTCTGCGCGCGCGCCTGTGACAACACGTCGTTATTGGCGTACTCGGCACGATTGCGCAACGCGATGGGACGATTGTCGGTATGCCCGACGACGCGCAAGTGCACGTCGCGCGCCGTCGCAAATTCGGCAATCGTTGCGTCAAGATCACGCCGATCGGCATCGGTGAGTTCGGCTTTGCGAGTACCAAACTTCGGTGTCAGCACGCGTTCGATGCGCTGGGAGCGCGGCGGCAAACGCACGAATTCGGTTTGCGCCAGCGGCGTGCGCTGGCGAGACTCGGTCAGCGTGGCAAACGTAGCAACCGCCTTTGTCGTCAGTTCGCCCAGCGCACCCGCTGCAATGACGGCATCGAACTCGATGGTCTGCTGCCAGAGGCCGCTCTTTTGACCAAGTTCGAACGTCAACGTCGATGCATTCACTAGCGGGTCAGGCGCCGCACGGCCATCGACCAGCACTGATCCAGCGCGCAGATCGAGTCCCGGCGGCAGCATAACGCGTGCTTTGAGCCCAGACACCGGCACAATGGCGCCGTGCACAGTCAACGTATAGTGCGCTTCATCGGCTGCATCATGCGGGATAGCCGTCAAGCTCAATGCAACCGATCCCGTCGGTGGCGGAATTGAACGTAAATAGAAATCCGCGCGCCACAGTGCACCTTCATCCAGATCGACGAACTGCGAGTAAGCGCGGCCGCTGAAAAAACCCTCGCGCAGGCACGGCACAATTTCCATGGTGCGCGGAATGGAATCGGTATCCAGTTGCACGACGTGCGCGCCCGCCCGCAGCCCCTCAAAATGATAACGTCCGGTCTCGTCGGTGACGGCATAGCGACCGTCCTCCAGGTAGATGCGCACGTCCTTGACGCCCGGCGCATCCTTGTTGACCACATCGCCGCAGTCGCCGTCCAGAACGCGACCGATCAGAAACGTGCGCTGCGCAAACAAATCATCGAACAGTCTGACGCTGGCACGCGCAGTATTGGACACAAGGTCATTACCAGAGCGGGCAATAGCGACATTGATCGCCTCGTCACCCGCGGCAACGCCGGTGACCTCGACCACGTAGCGTACGACCGCCCGCCCGCCCGGTGTCAGATCGCTCAGTGCGAACCGCAGGTCCGTGGCGCTGACACCAAACGCGGGATCCGCGGCCGCAACGTCATTGACCGTGACCGATCCCGCCACCAGCCGAAAGCCCGCCGGCAACGTATCGACAATTTCCAACGCGCTCGCCACAGCTGAGCCATTCGCATTTTCCAGGGTCAGGGTGTAGGCCAGAAAATCACCCGGTGCGGCCGTCGCGGCCGAGGCCGTTTTTTGCAAGAACAGGTCCACGCTGCGCGGATCCAGCGGAATATCGATATTGATCACGGGTCCCGGCACAACCTCGAAGGTGCCGCCAAAAGAACCCGCTTCAATCGCGAACGGCGCGCCGGGGATCGTTCGCAATACATCCGGCGCTACCTGCGAAGGTGCGCGATAGCCCGCAGGCGGTACAACATCAAGGCGATAGGTACCCGGGGCGATCAACGGAAAACGAAACTGCCCTTCCGCAAACTGGTAGATCGTGCCGCCGCCATCGGTGACGCGGCCGCCGGTCGTCAGGGTCGAGGGATAGGTGCTGACGCCGTCGTCCCCGACCACGGTAGCCGGCAAGCCGGTCGCCAAATCAATTAGAGTGACAAGCGCGTCCTGAATCGGCGCACCTGTGGTTGAATCAAAAACAATGCCCAGTGGATCCACAAGCGCGGCCACCGCTGACACGTCTGAGCTGTCGCGTGGATCAACATAGCGCACCTGGATTTCGTCGCCGGCGGTCAATTGAAGCGCACAATCGCCGGTGGCCATCGCGGCCAAGCTGGTCGGAACGTAGCCGGTAAACACGCCGGTGTTCTCGCCCGTCTCGGTCAGGGTCACCGTTTCAGCATCACTTGAGGACTGTGCACTGACCGTCACCGTAAGCGTATCGAGCGCGCGTCCATCCAGATTTTGATCTGCATCGTCTACCCGGATAAACACGGGTTCGTTCGCGTGGTAAAGCGAACCGGGCGCCAGGGTTTGTGGCGTCTGGCTATCAATTTGAGTGCCGTCGAGAAGCGTCGGCGGGTCGAGGGTCAAGCTTACGCCGTTCGCGTTCAAGCACAGTGTCGTACCAATCGGCGCCACGTCACTGCCCGCTGGCGTTATCTTGATCAGATCAATGCGTGCTTGTGAACTTGGAGGTCGGGTCACAATGCCGACTGGATTACTGTCTTGAGTCAGACGTGCACCGCTGTCGCCAAATTCAAGCTGCGCCACATTGGTCACGGTCGTGCCCGGCAAGGTTTGGGCCGGCGCATGCAGCGCCAGCATTGTGAGCAGAAATAGTGTGAAACGCGCCAGAAAACGGCGCGCCTTGATCATCAAAAGAGGCGCCGCCCAAAATGAGCGGCGCCGTCGGCTGCTCGCGCGTGAGCACAACGAGGCGGCGGGCTGCACCGCCGCCTCGTTGTGGTGGTCGAAGCTCGACCCATCGTTATCACGCGCATCACTCAAGCGTCAGGTCTACTGGATTTCGACCTGGAAGCTGACTTCGGCGCTGTCGCCGCCCGCCAGCGTAATACTGGTCACGCTAACGATGTTGGCCGCAAAACTGCCCGAATCGGCGTCAGCTTCCTCGGTCAACTGTGTCGTCGTTGGCACGCCACCAGAGGTAATGATCAACTCGATGTCACCGGCGGCGCCATAAACATTGGACAGAAAAGCCAATGATTGTGTACCGCCGCCACCAACAATCTCACCCGACAGATCATCCGACATGTTGACGTTCGTGGCCGTGGCGCCGCCAACAGCGTTGGTCACGGTTACGGTGTACTCGATGATCGCACCAGGAATCGCTTTCGGGTTGGTCGTTCCGTTAAACGGATCACTGATGACCTGTGAGGACTTCGCCACGCTCAGCACCGGTGACGAGACCTGATAGGCATCTTCGGCCGACGACTTACCGTCACGCACAGCATCACTGGCGTTATTGGTGTTTTCGCCATCGGCGAACACGTCATCAACACCGGCACTGTCTGCGCTGGCCGCATCGTCCGTTGTGATATCCGCACCCTGCGCAGCGCCGCTGCCACCTTCGGCCACTTGAGCGGTTAGTGAATACGCGGCGATGTCACCGGCAGCTTGCGCCAACGGGATATCACTGACGATAAACACCACGACCGACGACGGATTGGCGCCCGCGTTGCCCTGATAGTCCAGTTCGTCAATGAAGGTCGCCGTATCGGTGCCGGGTTGGTAGACCCCGTCGCCGTTAGCGTCCACAAACACATTGACGTTCGTCGCATCAAAGTTGTCGGTTCCGGCAAAAGGATCAAACGTCGTGGCCGCAGCCGCGAGCGAGAAATCCTGCACCTGGTTACCGGTGTTGGTGACGGTGTACGCCAGCACGGCACCGTTGTTAGCACCCTGATTCTGCCCGGGTACCACGGTCGGTGTCGACGCACTGTTATAGCCGCCCGACAGCTCGGTCACGGTCGAATCCAACTTTCTGTCAACCAGAAAGTCGGTGGCATTGATACCGTTGCCAGCATTGCCATCGTCGTCACTGAGTATTGGCGTTTGCACGACGCCGCCCACTTGATACGACACGCTGGCCTGGTTGGACACCGTATCGCCCGCGGCCGTTTGCGCATGCGCAACGGGACCCGCGGCCAGCATCATCAAGGCGGCAAACGCCGCCCAGATCACTGGTGATCTAGTCTTTAACTTCACTAATGCTCTCCAAAAAAACAAAATGCGTCATGACCGCGCGCGCCCTCGTGTCCTTCGATGACACGCGTCGATCAGTCAGTCGAGTACCGCTTTAAAGCGGGCGTAACCCCGTTCACCAGGTGCAAGCACGTGGCGGAATCCCCAACGGATATGCGTAAAATCACTGGCGCGCGCTGCGCGGGCGTTACCGCGCGCATCGCTCACCGTCAATTGGTCAGCGGCGGCAAAGCTGTTGCCCCCGTCGACAGAAAACTCGATGTCTGTGCCCGGTCCAAAGGCCGAGCCGTCGACGTAGCGCATTTGCGCCGGTACCGGATCGGTCACTACAATTTGAGCCGCAGGCTCGTCGCCTTCATTGGTAAAGGTCACGGTGTAGACCACCTGATCGCCCGGCACGACGGTGGCGGCTGGCACCAGGCGCGTTTTCTCGGCGCCCTGTTCATCCACAAAGCGTTCTTCTTTTTCCGCCACCGTCTGCACCACAATCGGTGCGGCCAGAGCGCTACTGCCAAACGCCAGAACGGCGCAGATAATTACGTGTTTGATCATGCTCATGAGGTCCCCTCTCAATTAGTCAATGGTGACGTCGAACTCGACGACTTGCGTGCCGGAAGCGGCCGTCAAGTCACCCAGAACCACATCGATGGAATTGGTTGCGTTCAGAAATTGCCCCGCATCTGCGTCGGGGGCATCGCTCAGCGCGCCGCCATTCAAGGTCAGCGACGCGGCCTGATAGGTAGTGTTGGCCGGGATCAGATCATTGACGCCGGCGGCGTTGGCCGTGCCCGAGCCACTGGCAGTGACTTCCAGGCGATAGCGGATGGTGGCGCCCGGTACCGGCTGAGTGCCGCCGAATGGATCGCTGACCGTTGCGCTTTTGGCAATCACCACGTTGACCG
>CAYGSQ010000343.1:0-3395 GCA_964352435.1 uncultured Gammaproteobacteria bacterium
ATCAAGCTGCGGCTCGGCCTGTGCCAGATATGTGGCGGTAGCGTCTTCGGGAAACGCAGTGCTCCAAGGTGGCGGTGTGCCATCGAGCAGGTCGATCGCATAGTGATCGGCCATGGCTTCAAATATCAGAGCTTCGCGCAGCGTGACGTAAATGCCTGGGTTAGTCAGCCGCACGGTGTGATGCAATTCATGGGCGACGATGTGCGGCAACCGTTCGGCAAGCGCTGTGTCGAGCCCCGGAAACTGGGGGTCAATAACAATCTCGATTTCATCGGTGGCCAGCGCATAGCCGCCGATGCCCCAGCCAGGAATTGTCCGCGTCGCGTCGCTTGTGACGGTGACTTTGACCTGTCCTGTGGGTAACTCAGCGGCCGCTCGATCCAGCGTGTCTTCAACCAGTGCCGTGATCTGTGCGCGTTGGGCGGTCAATGCGCCGCCGTCGGCAAACTGCACGCGCGCGGGAGGGACCGGTGGCTGCGCGGGTTCGGAGGATGAGCCGCCGCACGCCGTCAACAACCAGATGGCGACAACAACTACGATTCGGGCAATCATGTAGGCTAGTGTAGCCTACGTACCGTGCATTTCGTACACGGATCAGAAATAGGCGATTGGTCGCGAAAGTTCTTTACAGGAGAGGCGAATGATACGAATCAGCATGATCGCAATGTGTGCACTGTTGGCTATGTCAGGCTGCGCGACGCCCGATACCATCGCGGTCGCAGTGCGGCACGCGGAAAAAGAAAAGTCAGGCCGCGATCCGGCGTTAACCGCAGCGGGGCAGCAGCGCGCCGAAGATCTGCGTGCTCGATTGGCAGGGGCCAACGTCAAGGGCGTGTTCTCCACCGATACGCAGCGCACGCGTCTTACCGCACAGCCGTTGGCGGCGATGCTTGGACTGCCTGTCACGTTATACACGACGCCCTCCGATGTTCGAGCCAGGGTGCTGGCCGCGCATCGCGGTGAGACCGTGTTGATCGTCGGACACAGCAACACGCTTGGCTCTATCGCCACGGCATTTGGCGCCGCGCTGCCGGCAGCGCTGCCCCAGCCAATCGAAGACGATGACTACGACAACCTGATCACCATCTTCGTCAATGGCGACGGTGAGGCGTCGGCTACGCTATCCACTTACGGGGCGGCGTCGCCCTGACGCCATCGGCACGCTATACCCCCGACTGCCCCGGTGGCAATAGCGGTTCGAACGCGTTCTAATTCGGCAATGAAGTATCTATTCAAAGTGAAAGGCAGCGCGTTGTTCGAGGGCGTTTTTTTGGGGCTGGCCGTGCTGTTTTTGGCCGCCACCGCGGCGGCGGAAACGTCCGTCAGTATTGCGGTCGTGACCGACGGTCCAGCCTACCAACTGCGCGACGTCGAGGACGTGTTTAAGGAGGAACTGCTCGCGCTCACAGAAGGCGAATTTGACGTCCGGCTTACAGAAGTTGCGGCCGATTGGTCGGTGGCCAGTGTGAACACGGCAATGAGCGCTGCCTACAATGACCCAACCGTTGACATGGTGCTGGTGCTGGGCTTCGCCGCCAACCAACTCATGGTCTCGCGCGACAGCTTTTCGAAGCCTACGTTTTTACCGCTGGTGTTCAATCCCGACCTTCTCAATGCACCCACCGGCAAACAGGGTTCCGGGCGACGCAATCTGAATTATCTCGCCGACCGCATTCCTTTTGGCGAAGACCTGGCGTCGTTTCAGCGAGTAGTGCCGTTTTCCAATGCCGTTATTTTGACCGACGAAGTTATCATACAGTCCATCCCGCGTGCGCCTGGTCTGGTGCGCGAGCAGGGCGCGGGTGTCCAGTTTGCTTTTGTTGGTCACGACGGCAAAAACGATGATCTGGTGTCGCTGTTGCCAGCCGAGGCGCAAGTCGTGCTGTTGGGTGGTTTGCCACGCCTGGCCCCCGCCAAATTCGATGCGCTGCTGGCAACGTTGGCGCAGCGTGGCTTGCCGACGTTTAGTCTGGTCAGTGAGTCAGAGGTGCGCCGCGGCGCATTGGCGGCGGACGCTGTGCTCACCGATTATCGGCGGCTTGCCCGACGCAATGCGCTCAACATGCAGGCTGTCATGCTCGGCGAGCGCGCACAGGACCAGTCGGTGTTCTACGACGGCAAACGCCAGCTGACCATTAACATGGCGACGGCGCGCACACTCGGAATTTCGCCGCGCTTCGACGTGCTCAGTGAGGCGCAACTGGTCAACGCCGGCACACTCGCGACCGGCCCGGCGTTGACCTTAACGTACGTTGCCAAGCTGGCGATTGCCCAAAACCTCGATCTGGCGGCATCGACGTTTGACGTCAGCATTGGTGAGCAGAGCATCAAGGGTGCGCGGGCGAATTTGCTGCCACAAATCGCCGTGGGTGGCAGTTTCACCAATCGACGCGACAACGTGTTGACGCGCATACCGGGTCAGGCCGAACGCACTACCACGGGCGCAGTTACGCTGGACCAGCTCGTGTATTCGGAATCAGCGCGCTCCGGGTATCAGCAAGAAAAGTTGTTGCAACAAGGACGCATAGCCGCGCTTGACGCGGCGCGGCTCGATAGTGTGCTGGACGCGACATCGGCCTACCTGCAAGCGCTGCGTTCCGAAAACCAGCTGCGGATCCAGCAAGACAACTTGACGCTGACCAGGAACAACCTTGAGCTGGCGCGTGATCGGGTCAGGGTGGGTTCGGCGAGCAATGCGGATGTTTATCGTGGGGAAGCGCGCCTTGCTACGGCGCGTTCGACGGTGTTGTCTGCGCTGGCGACTCAGCAGCAGGCCTATGACGCCATCGGTCGTCTGCTCAATCAACCGATCGGTGTCACCCTTGACTTGACGGCGCCGGCCAAAGACGAGCCGTTCGGTATTTCCTCCGAAGAGTTCGATGAGCTGATCAATAATCCGCGCCGTTTCGGATGGTTTATTGATTTCAGCGTCTTGATGGGGCTTGAGCAGGCGCCGGAGCTCGTGCAGCTGCAGGCGCAGATTGACGCGGTAAAACGCGACCGGCTGGCTCGTCGTCGGGCATTCTGGGCACCGGATGTCAGCATGCAGGCACAGTATGCCGACAGCATTGATGCATCGGGGCTTGGCTCGGGCAGCGCGTTCGACAAAGTGAATGACTGGAGCGTTTCGCTCAACGCGAGCTGGCCCTTGTTTGATTCGGGCACGCGCCGCGCACAGCTGACACGCGCGTCCCTGACCGAACGACAGCTGCTGACGCAAAAGGCCGCCACGCAGCAGCGCATCGAGCAGAACATTCGTGCCTCGATGTATGCAGCGCAAGCCACCTACGCCAACATCGAATTGTCCGAGGGCGGGGCCAGCGCATCACGCAAGAACCTGGCCCTCGTATCGGATGCGTATCGTCAGGGCACGGTGAGCGTGATTGAGCTGCTCG
>CAYGSQ010000343.1:3405-4679 GCA_964352435.1 uncultured Gammaproteobacteria bacterium
GCTGGCCGGAGGGGTTCTCGTTTTTCGGGCCCCGCTCGACGCACAAAACCAAAGTCTGCAGGCTGATCTGAGCGCGAATAACGCGATCTTCGATTTTCTGATCGACATCATGAATCTGCAGCGTTCGCTGAGCAGCTTCGATTTTATCTTGCCGCGCAACGCGCAACTGGCGCGTGCGCAAGCTTTTCTCGATTACATTGAGCAAAAAGAGGCGCAGAACTCAGCGCCGGGAGCAAATCCGTGAAACGAACGCTGGCACTAGTGGGCATCACGTTGTCCGTCAATCTGTCCGGTTGTGGCGATGCAGCTGCACCGACCGCGGAAGCGCCACTGCGTCCGGTGCGGGTCGCAATCGTATCGAGTACGGACGACCTTCGTGAACGGTCGTTCACGGGTGTATCGCAATCCATGCAGGAGTCGCGCATGAGTTTTCGCGTGGGTGGCACGATTGTGGAGTTGCCCGTTCAAGTGGGCGATTCGCTTAAAGCCGGTGACACGATCGCGCGGCTCAATACCTCGACCTACGACCTGGCCGTGCAACAAGCCGAGGCAAGTCTGGCGCAAGCGCTGGCGAACCAACGCAACGCAGATTCCAATTACAGCCGCGTCAAGGAGCTGTACGAAAACACCAACGCATCACGCAACGATCTTGACGGTGCAAGAGCAAACGCGGAATCGGCGCGCGCGCAGGTGCGCTCCGCACGCAAGTCGCTGGAGATTGCACAACTGGATCGCTCCTACACGCGGCTCGACGCGGCCTCGGACTGCACCATCGCTTCGCTGGACGTGGAACTCAATGAAAACGTCGCCGTTGGTAGTCCGGTCGCCACGGTGTACTGCGGTGGTGGCATTGAGGTGCGGCTATCTGTTCCGGAAAGCCTGATTGGGGGGCTGGAGCAAGGGACGCCGGCCAGCGTGCAGTTTAATGCGTTGCGCGAGCGCGAACTCAGTGGTCGCATCACCGAAGTGGGGAGTCCCACCGGCGGCGGTGCGGCAACGTTTCCGGTGGTGGTCGCGCTCATAGAGGCCGATCGTTTGGTACGTCCGGGCATGGCGGCTGAAGTGACCTTCGAATTCGATAGCCGCGAATCCAATTCACTTTTTGTGCCGGCAGCGGCGTTGGTTAATGACGAACGCGGTACGTTTGTGTTTGTGGCCCAGCCGTCGTCGGACGGCCGCGCGACGATCGTGCGCAAAGACGTTCAGGCGGGGGAACTGACATCGGCGGGCATCGAAATTCTGAATGGGCTCAGCGAGGGTGATCGGGTGGTAAC
>CAYGSQ010000344.1:0-4665 GCA_964352435.1 uncultured Gammaproteobacteria bacterium
GTCTTGTGAAGGGACGCCCACCAGTTTCATTTCGAGCATCGCGCGACGTGCATCCTCGTCCGGTGGCGGCACAAAGATCTGACGGGCGAAACGGCCCGGTCGTTTCATGGCGGGATCGACGTCCCACGGCATGTTGGTCGCCGCGAGGATTAACACCTGTTCGTTGTCGGCATCAAAGCCGTCGAGCTGATTCAAAAACTCATTGACCACCGTGCGGGCACTGTTCGAGTTGGATTTGGAGCGAGCGTAGGCCAGCGCGTCCAGTTCATCAAAAAACATGACGCAGGGCTTGCGCGACCGCGCCTGTGCAAACAGCTCGGCCAGATTGCGTTCGCTTTCGCCCAGCCACATGTTCAGCACATCACTGATGCCAATCAAAACGAACTCGGCTTTGCACTCGGTCGCCACAGCGCGCGCCATCAAGGTCTTGCCGCAACCGGGTGGGCCGTACAGCAGCACGCCGCCGCCGGCCTTTTTGCGGAAGCGTTTGAAGATGCCCGGGTTGCGAAACGGTTCGATGATTTGCAGGCGCAGCGTTTTCTTGAGCTTGTCCATGCCGGCGATGTCATTAAAGCTGACTTTTTCGCGGTCGGATGAGAACAGCGGCGTGACGTTACTGCCCTCCTGCTCGTTCACGACACCAAGTTTGGGGCGCGCGGGCTGAGCGCTGTCGAGCAGACTGTCCAGCGCCGGATCGGGCGCGAAGCCCTCCAGGTTTTTCGCGCGGGTGTACAGCGCCAGTGCTTCTTGCGGATCACCCAGCGCGTTTTGGCAATGTGCAGCACCGATCAACGGGGCGGCGGCGTTCGGTGTTGCTGCGACCGCCAGTTCGTACTGCACGAGCGCGTCCGCGGCTTGGTCGGCGTCGAGTAAAAGCGCGGCGTAGCGTAGTCGCTTGTCGGTGTCGAACGGATTGACGAGCAGCGCCTGGGCCAGATCGTCGAGGGTCTCGTTGCTCACAGATTTTACCTCTTCATTATTTTTCGCAGGATGTGGGGCCACACCCAGCTGTACACCACAAACGCCAGTAACAGGCCACCGGCGGCTGCCGTGTACACGTTTTCCGGTGCCACGCGAAAGAACACGATGGCCGCAAACCATACTGCGATGGAAGCGGCCCAACCATAGCGCATGAACGGCCATAGCGGCTTCATCGACCAGTGACTCAGGACTTTTTCTTCAATTACCAGGTCGACGATGTGCTGGTTGTCGGGATGCGCCCGAAGCATTTCCTGCGACACACGCAGCGCTTCCTTGTGACGCCCCTCGCGTTGGAGAACCTGCACCAGCGTCGCGGCCGTGGCCTGCAGTTGGGGGTGCTTGTTGATGAGTTCTGACAGGCGTTCGTCCCGTGCGTCGCGCGTACCGTTCACGATAGCCGCCAGGGTTGAGACCTGAATGGCCAGCGCATGATTCGGGTCACGTCTCAGAGCTTCGGTGGCCAGTTTGCTTGCCTTGTCCACATGCATGGTGCGCAACATCAGCATGGCGTACGCGGCATACAGCGTCGCATCTTCAGGGTAGTCGTTGAGCAGTGTGAGATAGAGCCGCTCGGCCTGTGCGAGCTCTTCTTGTTCTTCGAGTACGTCGCACATCAAGAGTCTGCCCTGGTACGACTCCGGTGCGACTTCCATCAGGTGTTGCGCATGCACCAGGGCCTCGTCGAGCTTGTCGGTGTGATAGGCGATGTAGCCGGCAAAGAACAACAACTCTTCGTTGTCCGGGTGCTGCGGCAACACCTCGGACAATATCGTGCTGGCATGACTGAACCGCTGGCGCTCAAGCAGTTGCGATATGTGTTCGATCGATTCGTACAGCGGACGCGTTGCGTCATTCACGGTGTCGCCCCATGGTAGAGGAGGTAGGCGCTGACGAGCACGCTCGCCATGATCAGGGCAATGACCACCGCGACGACGAGTAACAGGTAGGGCTTCGGTGGCTTGGTGCCAAAGGTCTGCATCGCGCGGTGCATTTTACCGTGCAACACGTAGAACAGTCCCCACATCGCAAAGCCCGTTCCAAGTGCTGCCACGCGTCGTTCGCGCGTATTGTCGAAACCTAAAAAATCCATCGCCAACCACCCGGACGCGGCGGTTACTGCCACGCCGAGCAACAGCCAGACGGCATCCTGGCGCACGCGACCGAGTCGGTGGGCGTTGACCGCGGCCACGACCACCACGGCAAACCCGCCACCAAAAAACGCCGCCGCAAACATGGCGGATGTTGAGTAGAGCGGCTTGAAGCGGCGTTCGTCCAAAGACGGCTGAAGAAGTGAGGGATCCATACGACCGCAACAATACTACGCTGGCGTTATGCGCGCAGCGTTGCCACCGGCGTGGCACGCAGTGCGCTGCGGGCCGCAATCAAACCGCTCAATCCGACGACCACGACGCCCACAATGATGCCAATTAGCCACAGCATCGGGTCGACGGTGTAGTCGAGATCAAAGAGTTGCCGTGCGGCCAGTGCGCCAATCGCAGTTGCCCCGAGTGCGGCAAACAGCCCGGCGGCGAAGCCGAGCACAGCAAACTCGGTGGCCAGACCGGCGAGCACGGTGCGGCGGCGCGCCCCGAAGGTGCGCAGCAAGGCGCTCTCGTAGCGCCGTTCATCCAGCGTAGACTGGACGGCGGCGAACAGTACGACCAGGCCCGCCGCCAGCGTGAAGGCGAAAACCAGCTGCACCGCCAGCGCGGCCTTGTCGATGACGGCACGTACCTGACCGATGACCGCCTCCAGGTCGATGACCGACACGCTGGGGTAGGCCCGGACCAGTTGCAGAAGCGTGGGACGATCTTCGTTATCGATCCGCAGACTGGCGATAAACGACTGTGGATAGCCGACCAGCGAATTGGGTGAGAACACCATAAAGAAGTTGGGCTCGAAGGACTCCCATTCGACGACACGGGTTGACGTGACCGTAGCGCTCAGCACATCGCCGGCGACGTCGAAGCTAAGTTGGTCGCCAAGACTAACGCCCATTGAATTGGCCGCATCGACTTCGATGGACACCCGGGGTTCGCCGTCATAGGCCGGTGGCCACCAGGTACCGGAGGCCAGTTCATTGCTGCGCGACAGGGCAACCGCGTAGCTCAGGTTTTGGCCGCGCGTGGCGAGCCGCTCACCGCGTTCATCACCGAATTCGATGTCAGTCACCGGCACGCCGTTAATGGTGGTCATCCGCGCGCGCACGAGTGGTGTGAACACGGGCGGCTCGACGTTCGCATCACGCAACAGCGTATTGATGCCGTCGCGATCGGCATCCTGAATGTTGATCAGAAAGTGATTGGGCGCGTTGTCGTCAAGCGTCGTACGCCAGCCCGCCAACAGATCATTGCGCACCACTGTCAGCAGCAGTAACACCATCAACCCAAGGCCAAACGCGACGATTTGCACCGCACTGCTGTTGCCACGCCTCGCTACGTTGGCCAGACCGTAGCGCCAGGCCACGCCGGCGCCACCGCGCCAGCTGGCAAGCAGGCGGACCAGCAACGCACCGACGGCGAACAGGACGGCAGCGGTGACCAGCGTGCCGCCGACGATCACCAGCAGCAGCTTAAGGTCGCGGACTGACCAGTAGATGAGCGTCGCCAGCGCAAGCAACGCCAGCCCGTACGAGAAAAACGCGCCGATGGGTGGCGGGTCCAGGTCGCGCCGCAGTACCCGCAGGGGGGCGGTTCGAGCCAGTCTGAGCACGGAGGGCAAGGCGAAGCCCACCAGCAAAATGAGCGCGGTGCCGGCGCCGAGCAACAGTGGCTGCCACGACGGAGAGGGCAACGTACTGCGTAGCCAGCCCGACAGTACGCCAGACAACGCGCGCTCCATGGCGAAGCCCAACGCCCCGCCCACGATGCTGGCCAAAATACCGAGCACAATGAGCTGCACGACCGTGGTGTGCACAATAAAATTTTGCGTAGCGCCAACACTTTTCATCAGCGCGACGGTGTCGAGCCGCCGTTGCGCGTAGCGCCTCGCAGACATGGCGACGGCGACGGCCGCCAGCAGCAGGGACACCAGCGACGCGAGGGCTAGAAAGCGCGCGGCGCGACTGATCGCGGCGCTGAGTTCGCGGCCCGCGTCACCGCGGTCCTGTAGTCGCGCGTCGGCAGGCAGGTCGGCTTCGAGCTCGGCGGCGAACGCGCGAATTTCGTTGCGTGTACCGGCAAACAAAAAGGCGTGACGCACACGAGAGCCTTCGCCGAGCAGGCGCGCCGCCTCAAGGTCGCGTTGATTCATGATCAGTGCCGGTGCCAGGCCGCTGAAGCCCGGCGACTGATCCGGACGGTAGGTGATGACTGCGCCGACCCGAAACCGGGCCGCGCCCAGTTCGACCTCGTCGCCGACGTCGGCGCCAAGTTGTGCAAGCAAACCGGTTTCCAGCCACACCTCGCCCGCGGGCGGAATGCCGCTTGCGTCGCGCGGCGTGCCCAGTAGCTGATCGGCGATGCGTACTTTGCCGCGCAGCGGGTAGCCGTCGGTCGCCGCGCGCACCGATGCCAACGCGCTGTCGTCACCGATGTAGACCACGCTTGGAAACGATTTGAGTGTGGCCGTTTGCAGGCCGCGCGTTGCGGCGCGCGCCAGCCATTCGCGATCAGGTTCGGTGGGGGCATCCAGCCGCAAATCGGCCGCCAGTACTTCAGCCGCCTGCAGCGCTACGGCCTGGCC
>CAYGSQ010000345.1:0-752 GCA_964352435.1 uncultured Gammaproteobacteria bacterium
GCGTAGTGCATCGTGACATCAAACCCAGCAACATTATGTTGACCAATAATTCCGATGTACGGATCGTCGACTTCGGAATTGCGATCAACGCGAATTCCGATCACTCACAGATTCGTGGTATCGCCGGCTCACCCAGCTACATGTCGCCCGAGCAGGTCCAGTCCGCTGAGATTACGCATCGTTCGGATGTTTATTCGCTCGGCGCCGTCATGTACGAACTGCTGACCGGTAGTCGGCCTTTCAAGGCTGAGAATCTGGCCAAGCTTCTGCATAAGATTGTTTACGCGACGCCACCGCCCATCCATTCGCTGCGTGACAATGTGCCCGAGGTGCTGGAGGAAATCGTCGCCAAGGCGATGCAGAAAGACCCGGAAAATCGCTACCGCAACGGCAAAGAGCTGGCGGGCGTGCTGACCAAGGCGTTTCAGGAGCTTAAAAGCGAAGACGACCAGATCAATCGTCAGGAGCGCTTTGAAGAGTTACGGCAGCTGTCCTTTTTCCACGACTTTTCTCATGCAGAGATCTGGGAAGTGCTGCGCGCCAGTGACTGGCGGTCCTATGCGCCCGGCGAGGAGATTGTTCGCGAAGGCGAACTTGACGACAGGTTTTATATCATCGTCAACGGCCAGGTGCAGGTACATCGTGCCGGCACAGCGGTCGGTGCGTTGAGCAAGGGTGATTGTTTTGGCGAGGCAAGCTACGTCACGCAGGCGCGGCGTACTGCCACCATCAAGGCCAAGGATCATGTCACG
>CAYGSQ010000345.1:762-4662 GCA_964352435.1 uncultured Gammaproteobacteria bacterium
CCTGTCAGCTGCACTTCACAAAGACGTTCCTGCGCTCATTGATCGAGCGTCTCCAGCGCGCGCAAAGAGCACGCCATCAGTTTCAAGCTCAGCGCGGCGCCGCCTGACGCGGCGTACTGACTAGCCGCGTTTGTCGCGCTCCACGCGCGCAAATGCGGAATGGTTGTGAATGGATTCGACATTTTCGACGTCGATGACATAGCGCGCAATGCGCGTGTCGCCGTCCAGCGCATGGGCCAGATCTCGCGCCATGTCTTCAACGAACTTGGGATTATCGTAGGCTGCTTCGGTGACATACTTCTCGTCAGGTCGTTTCAATACGCCGTAAACCTGGCTGGAGGCCTCGCGTTCGGCGATCGCCACCAGATCGCTGATCCACACTGGTTGTTCGTGTGCGTCGACGAGCGTTGCGGTGAGCGTAATAATCGAGCGCTGATTATGCGCGCCGTAATCCGAAATCTCTTTTGAACACGGACACAGGCTGGTGGCGGGCACGGCCACGGACACAGTGATCTGCGTATCCGCGTTGTCTTGTTCTGCACGCAGGACGACCTCGTAATCCATTTTGCTGAACACGCCGCTGACGGGCGCTTGTTTGGTTTGAAACCAGGTGAAAGCAACCTCAATTGAGCCGCGGGTCGCATCGAGGCGGGCGTTCATGTCTTGCACGAAGCGCGCGGCCGTGGACACCGTCAAAGCGTCGCGCTGGTCGTCAAGCAACTGGATAAAGCGCGACATATGCGTGCCTTTGACGTGCTCCGGTACCGCCACCGACATAGAAAGCGTAGCCGTTACGCGTGCATGGTCGCCCGTCGAATCGGCAATGTCGAGCGGGTAGCGGAGTCCGCGAATGCCCGCAGCGTTGATCGCGACTTTGCGCAGGTCTGCGCGTCCCTGTACATCTTCCAGCGGCGCGTCGGTGCTGCGCGGTACATCAGTCATCGTCGAACGACTCAAGCTGACCGCCTTCGCTCTTGTTCATCAGGATCTCAACTTTTTGCTCGGCCTTGCCGAGAATCTTCGCGCAGGTGTCGCGCAGCTTGATGCCTTTTTCCCATTCCTTTACCGCTGTTTCCAGGGGTAGCTGCTCGCCTTCCAGGCGTTCAACGACGGTTTCGAGCGACTTGAGAGACGTCTCGAAGTCAGGTGTAGAGCGGCTGGTTTTGGCGTCTGATTTGGGGCTCACGGGCGTATAACCTTGGTGAAGTGCGGCAACGAATAAACGGGGCGGGATCGTTACACAGCGTACTAATATGCGTCAATTGGATAAACGCCTCTGGCTGTGCTTGACTTGCTTTACCACGAAGTTAACATAGCTTGGTGTAGAGTCAGTCTAATACCTGTTGGCCGTGATTGCACGGTCGAGCAGCCACAACGTCGCGGAGGTTTAACCATGGCCCTTAAGGGAAGCAACACGGAACAGAATTTGAAGGATGCCTTCTCAGGTGAGTCGCAGGCGAATCGTCGCTATCTCTACTTTGCGGCCAAGGCCGACGTGGAAGGCTACAACGACGTGGCTGCCGTATTCCGTTCGACCGCCGAGGGCGAAACCGGTCACGCGCACGGACATCTTGAGTATCTTGAAGAAGTCGGCGATCCGGCAACCGGTCTGCCAATTGGCCAAACCGATGTCAATCTACAGGCCGCCATTGCGGGCGAGACGCACGAGTACACGGATATGTACCCGGGTTTTGCCAAAGTGGCGCGTGACGAAGGCTTTGACGAAATCGCGGATTGGTTTGAAACGCTGGCCAAGGCGGAGCGCTCACACGCCAACCGATTCCAAAAAGCGTACGACACGCTGAACGCTTGATTTAACAAGCTCAGCAGATGCGGGCCCGGTCATCGTGCGGGGCCCGCATTTGTGCTTTTGCCCCGCCCGTTTCTGGAGTGTTGCGCTATGCCGCCGAATGAATCGCCGCCGCGTGAAGGAAGTCTGGAGGCGCCAACGCGCCATCCTATCGACTGGAAAAACCCCGATTTCTACGACGAGACGAAGCTGTTCGATGAACTCGAACGGGTGTTCGATATCTGTCACGGGTGTCGCCGGTGCTTTAATCTGTGCAACTCGTTCCCAACGCTGTTCGATGCGGTGGACGAATCGGACACGATGGAAGTGGACGGCGTGCCCAAGCCCGTTTATTGGGATGTCGTCGATCACTGTTTCTTGTGTGACATGTGTTACATGTCCAAGTGCCCGTACGTGCCGCCGCACGAATGGAATGTCGATTTCCCGCATTTGATGCTGCGTGCCAAGGCCAAAAAATTTAAAGAGGGGGGCGCGCCGCGTGCCGATCGCATTTTGTCCGCGACGGACAAAGTGGGCCAGCTGGCCGGTATTCCGGTGGTGGCGCAAACGATTAATGCGGTCAACAAGACCGGCGTCGGCCGCAAATTGCTCGACAAGACTCTGGGGGTCGCCCCCGATGCGCCGGTGCCGACTTATCACAGCAATAGCCTGCGCAAGCGACTCAACAAACGAGCGCCACCGACGATCAAGGTTACGCCAACCGAGCGCACGACCGGCAAAGTCGTACTTTTTGCAACCTGCTACGGCAACCGCAACGAACCCGAGATTGGCGAGGACCTGGTGCGTGTGCTGGAGCACAACCAGATTGAGGTGACTCAAACTACGCGCGAGCGTTGCTGCGGCATGCCGAAACTGGAGCTGGGCGATCTGGCCGGCGTTGAAGAAAATAGTGAGTTCAATATTGCCGAGCTCCACAGCTTCGTCGAGCGCGGTTACGATATCGTGGCGCCGATTCCGTCGTGTGTTTTGATGTTCAAACAGGAATTGCCTTTGATGTTCCCGAACGATGAAAAAGTACAGGCGGTGCGGCGCGCTATTTTTGAGCCATTTGAATACCTGATTGCGCGCAAGAGCGACGGCTTGCTCAACACCGAGTTTGCCAAGTCGCTCGGTACCGTCGCCTACCACGCGGCTTGCCATCTGCGCGTGCAAAATATCGGGTACAAGACCCGCGAAATGATGAGCCTGATCCCCGAGACCAAAATCGAACTCATCGAACGCTGCTCCGGGCACGACGGCACGTATGGTGTGAAGAGCCGATTTCGCGAGGCGGCCAAAAAGATTTGCCGACCTGTCGTCACGCGCGTGAACAAAGCCGAACCCGATTACTATGCCAGTGATTGCCCGATGGCGGGTCATCAAATTCAGTCTCTCAAACAAGATGAGCAGGGCGCGACGCATCCGTTGACGCTACTGCGTATGGCTTACGGACTCTGATACCCCATGACGAAACGCAACCCAAAACTGACGAACGATGATCTACTCTCGCTCGAGGAATATCACAAACAGCGCCCGGCCTTTCGCGAACGGCTGATTGCCGAGAAAAAACGCCGTCGCCTGGAGATTGGCGAGCACGCACATCTGTATTTTGAGAGCTTCGTGACCATGCACTATCAGGTGCAGGAAATGCTACGCGCGGAGAAAATATTCGACCCGGAAGGCATCGCGCAAGAGTTGGCGGCCTACAATCCGCTGATTCCCGATGGCAATAACTTCAAGGCGACGATGATGTTGCAGTACGCGGACATTGCGGTCCGGCGTGTCGAGCTGACGCGTCTGGTCGATATTGAGTCGCACATTTGGCTACGCGTCGACGGGTTCGAGCCGGTTTACGCGATCGCCGACGAGGATATGGATCGTTCGACGGACAATAAGACCTCTGCGGTGCACTTTCTGCGCTTCGAGATCGACGATGTACAGTGCGAGGCGGTCAAAAATGGCGCGTCGCTGGCATTTGGCATTGATCATGAAAACTACAATTTCACGGTCGATCCGGTTGACGGGGCCCTGGCCGAGGCGCTGCGCGGTGACCTTGCCTGAAGGTTCTCGAAATGGGGCATAAGCCGCGTTACACTTGCGGCGCTTTCAAT
>CAYGSQ010000346.1:0-4657 GCA_964352435.1 uncultured Gammaproteobacteria bacterium
GGTCGAGGTTTTGTCGCGCACGGAAAACCCACGTTCGGCAAGCCAGGCTTTCTCGTATTCACGCACGTCGCCAACGGTTTGTTGCAGGTCGCGCACGGGCGCTTCGATAACGTAGTCGCCCAGCGTCGCGACCGTCAGGTCAAAGCGCACCTGATCGTTGCCCATGCCCGTGCAACCGTGCGCAATATGGCGCGCGCCCAGGCGATCGCACAGTGCTAGCGCACTCTTGACGATAAGGTAACGGTCGGAACACAGGAGCGGGTACTGCGCCTGGTACCACTGACCGCCCCACAGCATGGGGAGCACGACGTCTTGCCAAACGTCGGGGCCGACGTCCGCGACCTCGTGCTTGACGGCGCCCAGTTCCAGCGCGCGATTTGCGATGTAGGTGTTCTCCTGCTCGCTAACGCCGCCGGTATCCACGAACAGCGTGGTGACATCAAAGCCCTTGTCCTTTAAATAAGGTACGCAAAAACTCGTGTCGAGGCCGCCGGAAAACGCGAGTACTACGGGTTGGTTTGGCACAGTGAAATTCCTTGTTCAATCAAGAGTTAAGCAGGTGCGCCATCAGCGCTTTTTGGACGTGAAGCCGATTTTCGGCCTCGTCAATCGCAACGCAGTACGGTGCGTCCATTACCTCGTCGGTCGCTTTGACGTTGCGTCGTAGCGGGAGGCAGTGGCTAAATTTGGCATTGTTGGTGCGCGCCATCTTGGCGCCGTCGACCATAAAATGTTTACTGGCGTGACGCACCGGTGCCTCATCTTCCCAGCGACCAAAAAAGGGCAGTGCGCCCCAGCTCTTGGCGTAAACAAAGTCCGCGCCGTCGTAGGCGCTGTCGATGTCATGGCTGACCGTGAGCGAGCCGCCGCTGTCGCCCGCAAATTGCTCACCCAGGTTCATGTAGCGTTCGTCCAGTCGATAGTCGTCGTTGGGGCACAGCAACGTGACGTCCATGCCAAACTTGGTGGCCATCAGCAAAGCCGAGTTCGCAACCGCCGTGTTCAGTGGTTTGGGATGGTAGGTCCAGGTCAGCACGAACTTGCGACCGTCGCTGGGTCCGATATGGCGCTGCAGGTTTTGCATCAGGGCCAGTTCCTGACATGGGTGAACGATGGTTTCCATGTTGATGACCGGAACGGTGGCGTACTGCGCGCATGCGCGGATCAGTTGATCCGTGCGATCGATACTCCAGTCCACAAACTTGGGAAACGCGCGGACCGCGATGAGGTCGCAGTAGCGCGACAGAACCGCGGCGGCCTCTTTGATATGCTCCTCGGCGGTACCATCCATGACCGAGCCCAGTTCAAATTCCAGAGGCCAGGCGTCTTTGCCCGGTGCCAGTACGATGGCCTTGCCGCCGAGTTGGTGCGCACCCAGTTCAAATGACGTGCGGGTACGCAACGACGGGTTGAAAAAAAGCAGCGCGATGGATTTACCTTCCATGGCGTATGACTTGGCGCCCTGGCGAAACTCGTTGGCTGTATCGATCAGGCCTTGCAGTTCGCTGCGTGACCAGTCAGCGGTGGTGAGAAAATCGCGTTTGCTCATAGCGAGAAGTAGTCCTGGAATTGTTGGGGCCATAACGACAAAACCCGGCAAAAAGCCGGGTATTGAGAAGAAATCGTAAAGACAAACGAATCCGCTACCCGGCGTGGCTTCTGCCAAGTCGGCGCGTACGTCGGCGCGAGAAAGTAGTGCTGCTCATCGTCTTCATGATGCTGTTCTAACATGGGGGTGGAATCGTGGCAAGCATTGTTGCGTGCTGGTGTATTTGGGACGGGCGCGGTCTTTTGCACATTGTCATGGGGGCAAGCTTGGCTTAGCGTGAGGTTTTGGTTTGAGGGGGCGAATCATGGCCACGAAAAAACGCTGCGCATGGTGCGAATCGGGCAATGAGGCTTACGTTGCCTACCACGACGACGAGTGGGGCGTGCCCGCAACCGACGAGCACACGCAGTTTGAATTCCTGATTCTTGAGGGCGCACAGGCCGGTCTGAGCTGGTCGACGATACTCAACAAGCGCGCTGGCTACCGACGCAACTTCGCCAGGTTTGACCCGGTAAAGGTGGCGCGATTTACGCCAGCGAAAATCGCCAAAATTTTGCTCGACCCGAGCATTGTTCGGAACAAGCTCAAAGTCAATGCAGCGGTGATCAACGCGCGCCAGTTTCTTGAGGTGGCGGCCGAATATGGCAGCTTTGGTCGTTACATCTGGGGCTTTGTAGATGGCCGTCCGCTGCAAAACCGTTGGCGCAGCATGGCCGACGTGCCAGCCACCAGCGATGTGTCAGATGCTTTGAGCAAAGATCTCAAAAAGCGTGGCTTCAAATTTGTCGGCAGCACGATCATGTATGCACATATGCAGGCCACCGGTATGGTCAACGATCACGTCACCGGTTGCTATCGCCACAAGCCGGTAAAAGCGCTGGCCAGGGACGTATCATTTGACTAAATACTATCGCGTATGGGCGTAGCATCGCGCGCGTTTTTAGGTCATGATCGTGACTCGTTAAATAAACCGAAGGAGGTGATCATATGTCGAGTGAGAATAAACTGAGGTTGAGTATGTCAGCGTGTGCGACCGAGGACACGAACATTTGATCGTCCCTTGGTGGGCACGCGGGCAGGCTCTGCCCGGCTCACGGAAAAGGCCGCGCTTTGCGCGGCCTTTTTTTGTGGGTGCGCCCGGCGGGGCGCACGTTAGAAGCCCGCCTCAACCGAGACGGGCTTTTTACTAACCTAACGGTAGATCGTTAGAAGTCGCGGCTCAGAATCTTGAGCTCTACGCGACGGTTCTGCGCACGACCTTCTTTCGTCGAGTTGTCCGCAATTGGCTCGGCTTCGCCATAGCCTCTGGTTTTCAGGCGTCCGGCGGCCACACCGCGTGCGGTCAGGTAGTCGGCGACCGATTTGGCGCGTTTGGCAGACAGGCTTTCATTGTAAGCCGCCGCACCGGTGCTGTCGGAATGTCCGGCCACTTCGACCACGATGTCGTCGTTGTTTTTCAGCGTCTGCGCAGCGTCGTTGAGGACACGCGTAGATTCTGGCAGCAACGTTGCCGAGTTCAGCTCAAACTTGACGCCCGGCAGGTCGATCTTGTCTTTGATCTCACAGCCGTACACATCAACACGAGCACCGGCACGGGTGGTCGGGCAGCGGTCTTTGCTGTTCACGACACCGTCGCCATCGCCATCCAGTTCGCAGCCTTTCGCATCCACTTTCGCGCCACGTGGTGTGTTCGGGCATGCATCTTTGCTATCTGGAACGCCATCGCCGTCGCTGTCTTTCTCAACGACTTTGCAGCCATTGCTGTCAACACGGGTGCCTTTTGGCGTACCCGGGCAGCGATCTTTGCTGTCGACAACGCCGTCGCCGTCGCTATCCAGTTCGCAGCCGTCGGGGCCAACACGCGTGCCAGCAGGCGTGTTCGGGCAACGATCGTTGGGGTCGGTCACGCCATCGCCATCGCTGTCAGCCGGCGGTGGTGGCGCTTTCTTGCCCAACGGGATTTGCAGACCCGCGCTGTAGTACATGTCGTTGAGGTGTGGGCTACCTGATACCGCGCGCATACGCGCTTCGGTACGGATGGCCAGGCCATCGTCGTTCAGGTTGGTCAGCATACCCAGGCCCAGCGAGCCAAACATATCGCGGCCGTCACCCACGCCGCCGCCATCGGTGCTGAGATAGCCCAGACCGATCAAGCCGTATGGCGAAAAACGCGTAGCGTTAGGGAACTGACGCAGCCAGTCCACGCCAGCACCGCGCAGCTGCTGGTTGTTGTTCAGATAGCGGTCGTCAAGGTTGGCGGCAAGAATATTGAATTCCACCATCCAGGTATCGCTGAGTGCGCGGCCGAAACCGACCTGACCACCAGCAAATTCATCGTCCACGCCGCGATCGGTCGCGTCATCGATGAACGAAAACATTGGAGTTACGTACCACTGTCCGTCGTGACCGTCGGCCGCGGCCTGCGCACCGGTCAATGCCAATGCCATCAGTCCAAGCGCGACGCGGCATAAATGCCAATCGAGTCTCATGTTGTTTCTCCCAAATGAGCAAATTCTGTGACGCCAGAATGGCGTCTTTTCCTATTGTAGGCGGTTTAGCAGGTGCGTCACCAATGTTTTTTTGATGAAAGCGTAAGAAATTGTTAGCAAGGGGCCTGCACGGACCACCACGACCGAGTTTAGGCAGTTCGCGGCGCGGTTAGTTCCATTCAAAATCAGGCGTACAAGCCTTGCTGTTTCAGGCGTGTTGCCTACCTGTCCCGGGGGTTTTGCGGTGAGGTGAATATTGTGGCGCTTCATTTTGGCCTGCAGCGTGCTTTTGCCGGACCCAGCGCGCGGCGCGGCTGAGATTCCAGTTTTGCGCGTCCATAGCGGCGCCTATTGCCCGCTTCAATATGGTGCGCAGATCTTCGGTTGGCAATGTCCGCGGATTTGCCTGTAATTGCTCGCCAGTGTCGCCGCAAAACACCGCGGCACGATCAGGCGTCGGGTTCGCCCCAGGATGGCGGCGGCAGCTCGATGGGCTGGTCAAGCTCGAACTCAACCCGGAAGAAACGCTCCTCCTCCGGCCGCTGCAGTTCATAGGCGAACGTCTTGCCCGCGTGTATTTCCATTGCCCACACATTAAATTTGGTCTCAGGCAGCATGG
>CAYGSQ010000347.1:0-4647 GCA_964352435.1 uncultured Gammaproteobacteria bacterium
ACACAAAACCCGATTGAGACCGAAGGCACCTACCCGTTGCCCGAGGCGCAGGTCGACCGCTTCCTGCTCAAGGTCCTGATCGATTACCCCAGCGCCGAAGAAGAACGCGCTTTGGTCAGCAGCGTGGTGGACAAGAGTATCGGCGACAATTTTGATCTGGGACGGATCTCCGCCGTCATGACGGCCGCACAGCTGATCGAACTGCAGCAACAATGTGCCCAGCTCATCATCGATGAAGCCGTACGCGACTATGCGGTCGACATTGTGCGCACGACGCGCGACTGGGCCGGCGTTGCCGTGGGCGCCGGACCGCGCGGCTCGATTGCCGTGATTCGCGCCGCCCGTGCGGCGGCGTTTATCGATGGACGCGATTTCGTCACGCCCGACGATGTCAAACGCGTCGCGACGCCCGCACTCCGGCATCGCATTATTTTGGCACCTGAAATGGAAATTGAGTCCTACAGCAACGACGATCTCATTCACGAAATTCTTGAAAAAGTGGAAGCCCCACGTACATGAAGCCGGCGCCGCGACTGCTGCGCAGTCTGGGTGCCGTCATTGCGGCGGGCACCATGATTTTGGTGTGGCCAGCGTTTGCTGCCGGATGGCTGGTCATCATGGCCGGCATCACGGTGGTGGCTATGGTCGACGCATTCAGGTTGTGGCGTCAGCCTCACCCCGCTGCCAAGCGCACGGTCAATCCGACGCTGGCTTTGGGCGCCACACGTGATGTGCGCCTGCGCATTAGCAACGACACGCCAGCGACATCGCGACTGGAGGTATTCGATCATTTCCCGGCGTCGATGCGGGCTGACGGACTGCCAACCGACCTGACCGTCACGGCCAGCAGCTACGCCGATATAGCCTACGACCTGACGCCGCTGGAGCGCGGGGCCCAATCGTTCGGCGGCATCGATTTACGCCAACGTTCCCCGTGGTCATGCTGGAGTCGTCGCACATTGATCGACGCTGCACAAACGGTCAACGTATTCCCGAATTTCGCAGCCGTATCCAAGTACGCCATTTTGGGTGTGGACGCGCAGGCTGCGACCGGCGGTCAACATCTGCGACCTCGCCGTGGTGAAGGGTCCGAGTTTCACCAACTACGTGAGTACCGCGTCGGCGATACGTTTCGGCAAATCGACTGGAAGGCGAGCGCACGACTTTCAAAACTGATCGCCAAGGAGTATCAGGAGGAGCGCGATCAGCAAGTGGTTTTTCTGGTGGATACCGGCCGCCGCATGCTGGCCCGTGAAGACGGACTGAGTCACTTTGATCACGTGCTCAATGCGATGCTGCTGTTGTCGTATGTGGCGCTCCGCCAGGGCGACGCAGTTGGTTTCATGACCTGCGGCGAGTCGACGCGATGGATGAAACCGCGCAAGGGATTGTCGACACTCTCAACCATGACGCGGCAACTTTTTGACCTGCAACCCGACCCGGTGGCCATCGACTATCAGGCTGCGGCGACCGCCCTTGCGCTGCGACAAAAACGGCGCGCACTGGTCGTGCTGCTGACCAATATCCGCGACGAGGACAGTGACGATTTGCGCGCCGCCTTCACGTTGCTGCGTAAGCGTCACGTTTTGTTGGTCGCAAGCCTGCGCGAACCCGGGGTCGATGATTTATTGGTGCGTCCCATCGAAGACTTCGACAGTGCCCGCGATTTCAGCGCTGCCCATCACTATCTCGACTCGCGTCGCGCTGCACACAGCACGCTACAGGCCAGAGGCGTTCTGATTGAAGACACCTCCTGCGCCGAACTGCCCAGGGCCATCGCACGCCGTTACATGGACATCAAACGTGCAGGGGTTTTGTAAACGCACGCGCAAAAATGAGCCATCTGGGTGGCTTCGCTGCGGTGTTTGCAGTAGGAAAAATGCTTCCTGATATTACTTCGGTGAATCACTTCCGTGCGAGCCACGAAAAAAACGGCGTTAGGTTTTTGCGGCCGTTACCTGGATCGATTGCGGAAGACACTTCGGAATAGAAGTCGCAAACTCGCCAAACGCCTCTGGCGTGAGCGGCTTGGCCAGATAGAAGCCTTGCATGATATCGACACCTGCGTCGGCCAGTCGCTGGCCCTGCTCCGCCGTCTCGACACCCTCGGCCACCACCGCTATACCCAGACTGGCAGCCATGGAAACCATGGCATCGATAAAGACCTGGTTTTCCGGCCGGGTAACCAGATCGGCGACAAACGACCGATCGATTTTGATGCGATCAAACGGATAGTCACGCAGATAACGCAATGACGAATAACCGGTGCCGAAATCGTCCAGTGCCAGGTGTACGCCTTTGGCGCACAGCTCGCCAAGCACACGTTCCGCTGTGGGCGGATGGTGCAGAACACTGGTTTCAGTCACCTCCACTTCGAGCCTGCCGGGCACAATACCGGACGACTCCAGCGCTTCATCAACAAAGTCGAGCAGATGTGCGCCACACACGTCGTGGGGCGACACGTTGACGGCAATGCGTGGCACCTTGATGCCCGCCTCGTCCCAGCGCCGCAACATGGCACATGCTTCGAGCAGCACCCAGCGACAAATGCGCTCGGAATACTCCGTCGTTTCGGCAATCTCGATAAAGTACGATGGCGCAATGAGACCAAGTTTGGGATGGTTCCAGCGGATCAGTGACTCAACGCCGACCAGCGCCGACGTGTTCCAGTCGATCTGCGGCTGGTATGCCAGCCATAATTGATTTTCGCTCAGGGCTTTTTCGAAGTCGCCGACCAGCATGCGGCGGTTTGACGCGGCTGCATCCGAGCGTGGCGAGTACAGCTCAAAGCCAACACGTGGTGTTTGTTTGGCCTCATACATCGCGGCATCTGCCTGCCGCACCAACGCATCGGTGTCCTGCGTCGCCTTATCAAAAATAGTGGCTCCGAAAGACGCGTTTAATGCCAACGGCCGGTCCAAAAGTCCGTAGATGGGGCGCGAAAACTGACTTTGCAGTTTGTCGACGATCTTGTTGACGTCGGCCACGCTTGTGACGTCCTCGAGAATGACAATGAATTCGTCGCCGCTGTAGCGGCACACGGAATCCTGCTCGCGCAAATTCAGGCTGAGCCGCGTAGCGGCTTCGATCAGCACCGCATCGCCAACCTCATGCCCATGCATGTCGTTGTAGAGTTTGAAGCGGTCGATGTCGATGAACACCAGCGCGCCCAAGCAACCATTGCGCCGGCAGCGCAATACCGCTTGCTCCAGCCGGTCTTCAAATAAGTAGCGATTGGGCAAGCCAGTAAGCTTGTCGTGATGCGCAATGTGCGTCAGGTGTTCTTTGGCTTTTGACAGCGTTTCCTCAACGCGACGGTAGCGCGACACGTCGAGCAGCACATTGTTAGAGTATTTAAAGTGACCGGTACGACCAAGCACGGGCGAACTGCACATGGAGACCGGGACTTCGATACCTCGAGGCATGATCATTGTGAAGTCAATTTCACAAGACTCACCGCCCGCAACGCGAGCCAGATGGGACACAAGCCGCGGCTGGTCTTCCGAACGCGTCACTGTCACAAATGGTCGACCAGACAGGTGATCGGTTGACCGCCCAAGCAAAGCGGACGCTCGGTTATTTGAGAGAACTATTCTGCCCGGTTCATCCAGACACACCATTGGCGCTGGTGCATCGGTGAACAGGCTGTGGCCCCCGCCCTCGAAATCTTCCTTGTGACCGGCTACCCAGTCAGCGCTCGCGCTTGCCATAATCCTTTGGCCCTTAACTGCTTGGTTCTGATTTATTCTGAATTACATGGTAATGCACTGAGAATCGTTTTCGTCAGCAATTGAACAATATTTCGCCAGTTTGTGACCTTCGTCACACTTCCTGACGATCACACGCCTCGCGCAACTCTCTAGCAGCGTCGTAGCTGCGGATGCCGCGCGCATGAACATATCGATCGGTCTCAACGGTCCCGATACCGTATTGACTGGCGGCAGCGGCGAATTCGCTGGGCACACTCAGCGTGATTTGAATGTCGCAGACCTTGAGAATATGCGAAGCTACTTACGCGAATTTCGATGCGCACGTTGGGACGTTCGCACCACATTTCGCCTACGGCAGCATGTCCAAACGCGACTACGCCGTCGCGCACATCATGCACCTGCACAATCACATGCTGGAAATAAGCGTAAGCAGCTAGCGCTTTTAGCCTGCCCCTGCGCGGAAAAACGACACGCGATCTGTGGACCACAGCAAGACGCTATTCGGTCATTTTGACTTCATCATCCCAAACGCCGGACGGCAGCGGCAGACCACTCAATTCGAACTCACCCAGCGCAGGCGTGGGCACGCCACCGCACTGCACGAGAAGCGATTCAAGCTGGCGCGTGTGTTGGGCGACGTGCCATGTCGTGCGTTCGAGCACCGTGGCCGCCGGCATCACGCCGTAATAGGTGCGCAGCGTACCGTCGAGAATCGCTCCACGCGCGACCCACCATGCCGCCAATCGTTCGCGGATGGCCTGATACAAGTCGCACAGCCCGGCAACCGTCTCAACGTTTGCTGGCGGCAGTCGTTCGTAATAATCGTAACTGAGCTTGCCACCATCCGCGGCGTCGATGAAGGCTTCCGGAATAACCGTCACGTGGTAGGCCAGAGACAGCCAGGTACGATCCTCGCGGCCACGCAGTGGCGTGGCCG
>CAYGSQ010000348.1:0-2882 GCA_964352435.1 uncultured Gammaproteobacteria bacterium
GTATTTGGCTGGATGCCGGGCGGACTCGCTATGGTGTCTCTCGCGGCGTGTGCCTTTTTTACGGCGTTTACCGGCGCATCAGGTGTCACGATTATTGCGTTGGGCGCCATTCTTTACCCGGCACTCAAGCAGGCGGGGTACGACGATCGCTTTAACCTGGGTCTAGTGACTTCAGCCGGCAGCCTAGGTCTGTTGTTTGCCCCGTCGCTGCCCATCATTTTGTACGGCGTGGTGGCCAAGGTACCGATCGACACATTGTTCGTGGCCGGTTTCGCCCCCGGCATGCTGATGCTGATTTTGCTGGCAGGTTGGTCCATTTTCCGGAACCGTCATACGCGCACGTCCATGAGTGAGTTCTCCTGGCGTGAAGTGCGTGATGCGACGATCGACACCGCCTGGGAGATGCCGCTACCTATTGTCGTGCTGGGCGGTATCTACGGCGGAATACTGGCGGTATCCGAAGCCGCCGCCGTGACCGCGTTGTATGTGTTCATTGTTGAGGTACTGATTCGTCGCGAGATTCGTTTCGGCGATCTGCCACGCATCGTGCGCGAGTCGATGGTGCTGGTTGGCGGCATCCTGATCATTCTCGGTGTCTCATTCGCATCGACTAACTACATGATCGATGCGGGCGTACCGGAAAAACTCTTTGCATTTACTGAGGAGCGCGTGACGTCGCCGCTGTCTTTCTTGTTTGCGCTGCTCGTGTTCCTGCTTATTCTCGGCGCGATACTGGATATTTTTTCGGCCATTGTGCTGGTGGTGCCATTGATTCTGCCGTTGGCGGCTAACTACGGGATCGATCCGGTGCATTTGGGCATCGTATTTTTGGCCGCGATGCAGTTGGGCTATCTCACGCCGCCGGTGGGGCTCAATCTGTTTATCGCCAGCTATCGATTCAACCAACCAATTATGACGGTGTATGCCGCGACGCTGCCGTTCCTGCTGATACTATTTGTGTCGGTACTTATCATTACTTTCTGGCCAGCACTGTCGCTCTTTCTAGTCAACTAACGGGCAATTTGAGGTGAATTATGGGCGCTATTGGTAAACTTTTCGGCGGGATCGGATCGGTCTTCGATTTCGTACGCAAAGTGATGCACTTCATTCTGCTCCTGATTACGTTTGCGCTGCTCATCGCGATATTCTCGGGCGACGCGCAGCCGCGTATTCCTGGTCAGGGCGCACTGCTGATCAATCCTGACGGACCGCTGGTGGATCAGCTAAGCGGCGATCCGGTTGATCGTGCGTTTGCCCAGTTGCAGGGCGCACCAAGCTCCGGCGCGCGCGTGAGTGACGTGGTTGCGGCAATTGATCATGCGGCCACCGATGCCAACATTAACTCGATCGTCCTGAGCCTTGAAAACCTCGCGGGCGGTGGCTTGACCAAGTTGCAGCAGGTTGCCGATGCGCTGGTGCGTTTTCGTCAGACCGGAAAATCGGTCTACGCGTACGGCGATTTCTTTTCACAAGGTCAGTATTTCATCGCGGCGCACGCCGATGAAGTGTATTCGCACCCATCGGGTGGCGTCTTTCTCGACGGTTATGGCCGCTATCGTACCTACTATCGCGAAGCGATCGAGAAGCTGCAGATCGACTGGAACGTGTTCAAGGTGGGCGAGTACAAATCGTTTGTCGAGCCCTACCTGCGTGATGACATGTCGCCGGAAGATCGTGCCTCCTCACAGGTCTGGCTGGGCCAGTTGTGGGACGCCTACCAGTCGGATGTGGCCGCAGCACGCGGGATGACGCCGGATGCCCTGACGGCGTACACCGATTCGGTCGCGGCGGGCCTTGAAGCCAACGGTGGCGACATTGCACAGTTGACGCTCGACGCGGGTCTGGTCGACGGTCTGTGGAATCGCGATGAGTTTCGCGATCACATGCGCGGCATTGCTGGTTACGACAGTGTGCGCAATACCTTTTCGTTTGTGTCGATGAACAATTATATCTCCGTGAACGCGTTGGACGGGCCCGTGGTGACGGACGGTACCGATTCGGTAGGCGTTATCGTGGCGTCTGGGCAGATCCTTGATGGCTCGCAGCCGTCGGGTACGATTGGTGGCGACAGTCTGGCCAAGACGATTCGCGATGCTACGCAACAAACGGATCTTAAGGCGCTCGTATTGTTGATCGACAGCGGTGGTGGTTCCAAGTTTGCATCGGAAGTCATTCAGCGCGAGATTCTGGCGTTCAAGAAAACGGACCGTCCGGTGGTTGCGTTAATGAGCAGTGTGGCGGCGTCGGGGGGCTATTGGATCGCGATGGACGCAGATGAGATCTGGGCAAGCCCAACGACGATTACCGGTTCGATTGGTATCGGTGGGTTCTTCCCAACGTTCCAACGCACGCTCGATCGCCTGGGTATGCACGTTGATGGTGTGGGCACGTCGCGCTTCAGCGGCCAGTTCCGCCCGGATCGTCCGCTGAGCGATGAGGCGGCGTCGATCATGCAGAACATTACTGAGCACGGCTACAAGCAGTTCATAACGTCGGTGGCGCAGGCGCGCGGCATGGCGGTTGCCGATGTTGACCAGATTGCGCGTGGCCGTGTGTGGAGTGGGCTGGACGCGCAGCGTATTGGGTTGGTTGATTCGCTGGGCACGATTGATGACGCTATTGCGTCGGCCGCCGAGTTGGCAGGCCTTGGCGACGATTACGGCGTGCGCTACGTCGAGAAGCCGCTGACGTTCAAAGAGCAGGTGGCGTTGATGTTTGCGGCGCGTGCCGAGGTTTGGTTTGGCGATGAACTCAAGGCCGCTGCGGCCGACAATCCGTGGCGGCAGATTCGCGAGACGTTTGGCCTTGGGCGCTTGCAGGATGAGTTGACGGCTCTGTCAAAATTCAACGACCCGCACGGGGTTTATGCGTACTGTTTTTGT
>CAYGSQ010000348.1:2892-4620 GCA_964352435.1 uncultured Gammaproteobacteria bacterium
TTCTAGATTATTCGGTCGGCCAGTCGTGTGGCTGGCCGGATTTTGTGCAATTCGTCAGGTTTCTCGATTCACTGGCCGGCCGTTGCGCCGCTGTCCGTCCCGAACAGACTTTTCGCTTAGCTTCGAATGCGCAAAAAGCCTGTTCGGGACGGACAGCGGCGCAAGCCCTCGTTTATCGTGAACGTCGCGGCGGACAGCGACTCAAGCCCTCGTTTATCGCAAACGCCTGGGCGGGTAGCGACTCATGCCCTTGTTCATCGCAAACGTCGGGGTGGTCAGTGGCTCTGGCTCTCGTTCATCGCATCCGTTGGTGGCTCTGACCGTGTGCCAGCAGGGGCAGAGCTTGAAGACGATCCGTCTAGTTTTGTTGCGGCGTGGCGCCGCGTACGATGACTTGAACGCGCTGCAACTGTGAACGGTCTTCCACGGGACCCAGGCCCGTCGCAACGACCGTCGCTTGTCCCGCTGCAATCCAGTTCGATACGGTGACGGCTTTGCGGCTTTGCACCTGGCGGCCACCGGGATCGAGAATCTGTACTTCGAGCTGGACATTGCCCACGGCCATCGGTGCCTGGTTTTGTACCTGAATCACCACCATGCCTTCCGCGTCCGTGCCTACGCGCGTCGCGACAAAGCGCTCGGGGTTCATTTGTGCCAACGTACCCTTGGCCTCTGTGCCGACGGGACTGTCGGACTGCGCCGCTTGTTCCAGAAACTTGACCGCTGTCGTGCGGTCACCTGAATCGAGCGCGATCATGCCGAGGCCGTGATAGGCGGTGGCAGTTGGTAGCAACGTAATGCTCTTTTGAAAGTCGCGTCTTGCCTGGTCTCGGTTGCCTTTCGCTCGATAGGCGATGCCGCGTGTCAGGTAGGGCTGGAAATAATTGGGGTTGCGTTCGATCGCGGTCTGGTAGTAACCGATGGCCTGGTCATAGTTTTTTTGCTTGAGCAGGGTGTCGCCAAACAAACCGTAGAACTTAGCTTCGCGGGGCTCAATGTCGATGGCCTGTTGGGCCAGGCGTGCAGCTTTACCGTGGTCGCCCTGACCCATGGCTTGCACGCCTTCATCGAAGGCTTCGTACGCGGGCTTGTTGCGCATCAAAGGCGCGATCATTTGTTGATAGCGCTCGCGGCCATATTCGCCGCCCGCACCAAGTTCGGCAAGCGTCGCCCGGTTGCGGTCGACCCGCGCCTGCGATGGCGGGTGGGATGAAAACAGCCCGGTGAGCCAGTTGCTTTGACGGCCCTCGGACAGGCGAACAAAGGTCTGCTGCAAATCGACGGCGGCACTTGGATCAAAGCCGGCTTCTTTCATGTAGCGCATGCCGTAAAGATCCGATTCAAGTTCGGCGTTGCGGCCAAATTTCTGTGAGATGAGCTGCGCGGCAATCGCACCGGCGTTGACCACGTAGCCGCCGTATTCGTTGTCGGCTTGTGAGACCTGAACCGCGAGCAGGCCCACTTGCATCACCGTGCCACGTTCAATGTTCTTGGCGCCGTGGCGCGCGGCGGCGTGGGTGATTTCGTGGCCCATGACGGCAGCGAGTTCTGCCTCGGATTGCATTTCGGTGAGCAGGCCGCGGTTGAACGCGATCTTGCCGCCGGGCATGGCCCAGGCGTTGGGTACGGAGTTGTTGAGCACCACGAATTCGTAGGGCAGGTCAGGGCGGCCGCTGACCCGCTATGTAGCGGACATCGGCGAGCGACTGGCGCGGGTCAGCTCCGGGT
>CAYGSQ010000349.1:0-4617 GCA_964352435.1 uncultured Gammaproteobacteria bacterium
AGCACAAAAACTGCTCGCCAAATAATTCACCGAATTAGCGGAACAGGACACTAGATCTACTGGCGCATCAGCGGCATCGTCATACAGCGTGGCCCGCCGCGTGCTCGCGACAATTCGTGGCTGGGAAAGGCGAACGCCGTCTTGCGTGTGGGCAGCGGTCGCTGCGCTGTCAGATCGAGTTGATTGGCATGGACAATGTCGTAACCGTTGCGATCCAGCTCTTCGAGCGTGTGTACGTTGCGGTCATACAGGCAGATCACGCCGTCGCTTAGCGCGAACGCGTTGGCCCCGTCCGTCCATTGTTCCCGGCTTTGTGTGATAAAGCTGTCCTTGCCGCCGCAATAGACGGGTTTGACGTGAATGCCGACCGACGACAGCGCTTCCAACGGCGATTCGAAATAGCGCGCGTTGCTCTGGGCTTTGGCGTCTTTGGGCGTGTGTAGCGGGTAGACCAATGCGCCAAGGGACTGTGCGCCGCCGGGCATGATCATCGGGCTGTACATCAGCACTTCCTCCGATGAGATTCGCGTGAGGATGGTATCGAGATGCATCTGGGCGCGGTTTTCGGGCATCAACACGACCACCAGATTCTGGAAGTGCGGTTGTTTCGACAACAGCTTGCGTAAGGCAAAGATGCCGTGCTTGGACGTACGCTCGCTCATGCCGACGAGGCATGTCCCGTGTTCAAACAGCAGGATGTCGCCGCCTTCGATACTGGTTGCGCCATACACATTGGTGCGGCTTTGCAACCGGGCTTCGCTGAGGTCAGCGAGTATTTTATCGTGCTGCATGTTTGGCAATGTCTGAAAAGCGAACGACGACAAAAGGCTTTCGCGAATGCGCGCGTCGTTCTTCATTGATGAAAACATGATTTGTTTGCCAATAACCACTTGTGCATCGCGCGAGAACAACAGATTGGGCAGCGGCGACAAATCGAACAGATGGTCGGGATGCTGAGATGCCGAGGGCAAGCCCTCGATCAACACCCGCGCCAGATCGACCGGCTCAAGTGCGCGCAGTCGTGACTGTGAGGTGGGCGGCATACTGTGCATGGCAATGACGCTGTCCAAAAGCGCCGCGCCCGCTGCCGCGTCCTGAGCCAATGCTTCGACCAACAGATCCTGAAAGTCGGTCACGACGATGCCGTGGGCGCGCATCAGATTGGTAAACAGGTCGTGTTCTTTCTTGGCCGTCTTCATGTAGACAACGTCGTCGAACAACTGCTCCTCCATCAGCGACGGCGTCATATTCTCGATTTCGTTGCCCGGGCGATGGATCAGAACCTGATTCAGCGTATCGATTTCGGTAAAGACGTTGAGCTTCATAGGGATTGCGTGCGACAAGGGGGCGACAAGTATGCCCGTCGGCGGCAATCCCAACAATGCGCGAATTCACAGCTTTCGGTCGCCAACGTGAGCAGATTTTGACATGATCCGGGTCTGATCAGGTGTTGGTCAGGCTTCCAGGAAATATCATGATCCGGACCCTTGCTCTCATCGCGATGCTGGCCACGTTGTCCACCGGTTGCACCAGCCTTCCGGTCAGTGCGCCGGAGGCCGCCATCACACACGGTTACGCCGACAATAATGGCGTGAAGATTCACTACGCGGAGGCGGGTGGATGACGGCCCAAACCCTGACCGGTTGGGTAACAGACGAAGCGGCCAAGCCGCTCTACGTCGCGGCGTTTGAGCGTTCGGACTTCACGGCCATGCTCAACTAGGTCGCGGGTAATTTGTTGGCGATGATTTTTCGGTTGAGATGTTGGTGTATCGGGTTAGCCTTGCTGGCCTGTTTGTGCGCGCCTGCACACGGACAAGCGCCCGCCTTCAGTGCGCTGTCGATGGACGCTCCGCCAGCGCTGGATGGTCGGGTTGCGGGTGACCCGGCCTGGGCGGCGGCGCAGCCCGCCAGTGGCTTCACGCAGACCCGGCCAAGCGAAGGGCAGCCGGCGACCCAGCGTACCGAAGTGCGTATCGGCTTTACTGACACGGCTTTGTACATTGGCGTTATTTGTTTTGACGATGCGCCCGACCAGATTATCGTGGCCGATAGCCGGCGTGACTCGTCGCTGACCGAGACCGACAGTTTCCGTGTCATTATCGACGGTTTTATGGATCGCCAGAACGGCCTGGTGTTTGGCACCAACCCGACCGGTCTGGAATACGACGGCCAGATCATCGCTGAGGGCATCGACGGCATCAATCTGGACTGGGACACCAATTGGTCGGTACAGACGCAGACGACTGAACAAGGCTGGAGCGCGGAAATGGAAATTCCCTTCACGTCGCTACGCTACGGCAATGCGGATGTGCAGTCGTGGGGCATCAATTTCCAGCGCAACATTCGGCGCAATAATCAGGCGGCCTATTGGGCACCGCTGCCGCGGCAATTCGATTTGTCGAGGGTGTCGTTGGCCGGGCGCGTCGACGGCATCGAGGTACCGCATCAGCGAAACCTGAAGCTCACTCCCTATGTGCTTGCGGCGTCCGCGCGCGGCGGCGCGTTGCCGCCAGGCACCAGCACCAATCAGGAAACAGGCGTTGATCTCAAATACTCGCTGACCCAAAGCCTGACGCTTGATGCAACCTACAACACCGACTTCGCACAGGTGGAAGTGGATGAGATTCAGGTCAACCTCAATCGCTTCAGTTTGTTTTTCCCGGAAAAGCGCCCGTTCTTTTTAGAAAACGCTGGCCAGTTTTCCGTGGGTAGCGCGAGCGAGGTCGAACTGTTTTTCAGTCGACGCATTGGCGTTGGCGAAGGTGGCGCTCAGCTGCCGATTGAGGCGGGCGCTCGACTGTCCGGCAAGATCGGTGAGCGCACCAATATTGGCCTGTTGCAGATGCGTTCCGAGGCGGTGCCCGGCGTCGCGCCACGCAACGATTTCTCGGTCATGCGGGTCAATCAGGAGTTTGGCAATCGGTCAGCCATCGGCGGCATCATCGTCAATCGCGAGGGCGACGGCAGCCATACGGTTAGGGCGCAGGACGACTACAATCGCAGTTACGGTCTGGACGGGCGCTGGAGTATTAGCAACGCACTGCAAATGTCCGGCTTTGTCGCGAAGACGGAGACGCCAGGGCGGCGTGGCAAGGATCACGCCTACAAGATTGCACTCGATCAGGATACGGAAAACTGGGCCAACTCTTTTGCCTATACCCAAGTCAGCGAGGACTTTAATCCACAGGTCGGTTTTCTCAGGCGACGCGCCTATCGTCGCGGGCAGTTTCGACTGTTCCGGCGCGTGCGTCCTCAGGACAGCTACGGTTTGCAGGAATTGCGACCGCACATCAGTTACAGCGGTTTCTGGGATCTCGATGGCTTTTACGAGTCCGGTTTTCTGCACGTCGACAATCACTTCGAATGGAAGAACGGCCACGAAATCCACACCGGTATCAATTTTGTGCATGAGGGCGTGAAGACGCCGTTTGACATTGTGGACGGTGTCACCGTGCCGGCGGGCGAATACGACAACGAGGAGGTCCAGTTCGTTCTGATCACCGATCGTTCCGCGCCGATAAGCTTTGATATCACCGCGCGTATTGGCGGTCTGTTTGGCGGTGATCGAGTCAACCTGGAGCCGTCGCTCAATTTTCGCACCAGCGAGAAATTTCGGGCGGAACTGTCGTGGAACTACAATGACATCGACCTGCCGGTGGCCGGCGGCGACTTCAATATCAATATTGGCCGCCTGCGTCTGTCGTATTCGTTCACCCCAAAAATGACGCTGCAGGCGCTGGTGCAATACGATGATCGCTCCGACCTGATCGCCACCAATCTGCGGTTTGCCTGGCTGCAGTCCGCAAACGCAGGCTTGTACGTGGTCTATAACGAAGTGGATCGCGAAGGCTTGCTTGGTTTCGTCAGGCCGCAACGCGAGATCATTATCAAGTACAGTCGCATTTTTGATGTGTTGAACTGACCCATGGCAGAACTCTCGATACGTCTTGGCGCAGATATTGGTGGAACGTTCACGGACGTCGTGCTTGAGGTCGCGGATCAGCTCTATTCCACCAAAACGCTAACCACCTATAGCGCTCCGGAAAACGCAATCATCACCGGCATGCACGAGGTCTGTGAGCAAGCGGGCATCGCACCTGAGCGTATCGAACAAGTCATTCACGGCACGACGCTTGCCACCAACGCATTAATCGAACGCAACGGTGCGAAAACGGCGCTGATCACGACGCAGGGGTTTCGCGACGTCATCGAAATGCGGACCGAATCGCGCTTTGAGCAATATGATCTCAATCTTGTTTTGCCTGAGCCTTTACTGGCACGTCAGCATCGTTACACGCTGAACGAACGTGTGGATGCGCGCGGCAAGGTGCTCATCGAACTCGACGCCGCTGAGATTGACGCTCTGGTCGAGGTGATAGCGAAGGCGGGATACCAGAGCGTCGCCGTCGGACTGATTCACGCCTACGCCAACCCCGATCATGAGCGCATGGTGGGCGACGCGCTGGCCGCGCGTCTGCCGAACGTCATGGTTTCATTGTCGAGTGACGTGTCCGCGCAAATGCGCGAGTACGAACGCTTTAACACGGTCGTGGCCAACGCCTATATCAAGCCGCAAATGAAGTCTTACTTGCAGCGGCTCGCCACACGCCTGGGC
>CAYGSQ010000350.1:0-4599 GCA_964352435.1 uncultured Gammaproteobacteria bacterium
AGAAAAAAACCGATGTGACGTCAAAAAAGTTCGGGGTCGCCGATTCAGGGCGGAGGGGTGGCGACCCCGAGCTCAGGGAACTGTACTTTAAGCAATCACTTACAGCGGGCTGACGCCCCATAGCTTGGTGTATTGCTCGCAGTGCAACACAAGCGTGCTGAAGGCATCGAGATCCAGTTCCGCCGGCAGGGCGTAGCGCTGGGCTCCCTTCGGCTTGCGCAAAGGCGCGACCAGTAGGCTGCCGCTGGTGGCATTTTCCGGCGTCACGTCGGCCGCGGCGCGGGGCGACAAAAACAGCTTGAGATCCGGCGCATTGCGGGTCTTGAACTGGTCGTCGAGCTCGAGGAAACGGCCTTCGCTGGTTTCAACGATGGACCAGTTGCCTTTGATCTTCTGGTAACGCTTGGTCCAGGTACCGCCCGCATCCTGAGCGTGGACGGCCGGGGTAAAAGTGATGGCGCCTAAGGTAAATGCCAGCATAAGGGCGGCAATCTGGGCGGTCTTGGTGAAAAAGATCATGACGGGTACTCCTGTCCTGTCGGGGAAATTGGTGGGCGTTTATAACAACGCTGACCAATAAGACCGTGTGAGTGGGCGCCAGATTTCCGACCCGGTGCGTTATTTCATGTCTGGTCGTCCAGCCTTTATGCGCGAGCGTCCTCGCGCCGCGCGGTCAGCCGCAGTGATTCGAGAAGGTCAGGGTCTGAAAGTCCGCGTCGGGGGTCAGTACGCGCAGATCGGCGATCCCATGCATGGGCACGTCGTGCGGCAGGTTGTTGGTGAGGATGACGAGGTATTCGACCTTGTCCGCGCTCGTACGCGTGGTGGTGGCCCGGCCCGTGATTGTGGACCCATCGCGCATTCGGATGGACAACTGATAACCGCGCATGCAGGCCAGCTCAAGATGGTCGTGGATGCCACAGCTTATGGGTGTGGGCGTCTTCATCACGCGCGGCGGTCGTGGCGTGGACGCGCAAAGAAAAGCTGTATTTCGAGCGGCGGCGTCATGACATTCATGGATGCAGCTTAGCCTATTCCCGCTTGACCCATTGATAGTGCCGTCGTATTTTAAGGTGGTCGGTTAGAAACTATTACAATAAGAAGCCGGTGTTTATTCGCAGCAAAAACCAGCGAATGCTTGGATATCCAAAGCGATATCCCACGGCTCAACATCAGAGCGAGAGAATCCATGACAACCACGAAATGGCTGCTTGCAGCTACATTGGTCGCTGCAAACGTAAATGTGTGGGCCGCAGAATTTGAAGTCACCGAGCGCAATTCCTATGTGTCCGTTGAAACGCTGAACCTCGGTGGCGTAGAGGCTCGTGAAGAGACATTTGACTTAACGGCGCCGTTTATCCAGAACATTGCCATTCCGCTGTTCGGCTGGGAAGAGCCCGGTGGCGATATCAATCAGGGGCGCGTCAATGTCTCGCAAACCGTGATCATTACGCCGACCAGTATCGTGGGCAGTGCCACAACCGATGCGGACGTGGACTCCAACGGTACCGGCGGCGGGCCTGTCATCGAGAGTCGTGCGGAAACCGCCATTGAGTTTTCGCCGACTGCGGATACCTGGGTACGTATCGAAGGTACGTTCGTGGGTCTGGCCAGCGTGAACCAGGGCGATCCACGCACGGTCATTTCCCTGCAACCTCTGTTCCAGCCAGTGCTGTACAACAATCACAGCAGCACTACGCCGTGGGTCGGATTTCTGACCGCGAATCGTACTTACCGCTTGCTGATGTTTTCCGCGATCACGGTTGCCGGCAATGCACCGGATTTCGATACCGCCAGCTTCGACTATTCCGTGGCCATCGTCCCCGATACTGACGATGACGGTATTCAGGACGTTGCGGACAACTGCATTGCGGTGGCTAACGCGGATCAGCGCGATACGGATGGCGACGACATTGGCAATGCCTGTGATGCCGATTTCAATCAAGACTGCACCGTTAATGTGATCGATCTTGGGTTATTGCGCGTTAACTTCTTTAGCAATGACCCGGATACCGATTTGAACGGCGATGGCATCGTCAATGTCGTGGACCTTGGTCTGATGCGCTCAGCATTTTTCTCCGCGCCGGGGCCGAGCGGTATCGCGGGTAATCTGTGCGCGGATAACTAGGAAAACAGGCAGAGTCCGGGCCTCGATTTGCGCGTATAATCCGCAGCCCGAGGCCGCATCGTCACAACCATGACGCAGAGCTCTGCGCTCAAGAACAAGAACTTCCTGATTTACCTGACCGGCAGCGCCATATCGCTGCACGGTCTATGGATATTTCGGGTCGCGCTTGCCTGGTATACCTGGCAGCTCACCCAGTCCGAGGCATGGGTGGGCATCATCGCGTTTACCCAGTTTGCTCCGGCGATGTTTTTCGGGCCGCTCTTCGGGGTCATCGCGGATCGCTTTGAGCGGCGCAAGGTATCTATCGCGATCAATATCGGCAGTTGCCTGAACATGGTCGTACTGACCGTGTTGACCTTCACCGGTCATCTCAACATTGTCTCGCTGACGATGATGTCGTTGATGCAGGGTGCACTGGATGGCTCACACACGCCGGTGCGCATGGCGCTGGTGCCCAGTATCGTGGAGCGCGAGCAGTTGTCGAGTGCCATCGCGATCAACTCGATCGCGTTCAACTTCTCGCGCATTATTGGCCCGGCCATCAGTGGCCTGGTTATCGTTAGCCTGGGCGTCGGCGCCGCGTTTGCGATTAACGCGGTGTCCTATCTGGCGATCGTTACCGCGGTTGCTTTGGTGTCTATTCGCAAGCGGCCCGAGCGGGGCACCGGGCCGTCCAATGTCTGGTCGGAAATAATGGAGGGTGTGCGCTATGTGCGTGGCCACTTCGTTATTTCAACACTGATTCTCGCGATTACCATCAACACCGTATTCGGTCGTGGCGTATTGGAAATGATGCCGGCGGTGGCAGACGAATTGCTGCAACGGGGCAGTGGTGGCTTTGCCATCATGACGGCCGCCGTCGGCGCCGGCGCGGTCCTGATTGGCCTGACACTTGCGGGCGGCACGCGCTGGCTCGACTTGCCGGCTATCAAAAAATCACTAATCGCAACGAGCGTGCTGATTCTGGTTTATGGCGCGAGTACAAATTTTTATCTCTCGACACTCGCGGTGTGTCTCCTCGGCGTCATGCTTTCACTGTGCGGCATTGGCTCGCAAATTCTCATCCAGACCCACGTTAATGATGAGGTGCGAGGCCGCGTTAGCAGTCTTTGGGGCATGATCGCCTTTGGCGGTACGGCGCTTGGCAGTCTGGCGATTGGGGCGCTGGCACAGCTGGTCGGATTGCAGGCGACACTGCTGGGTGCCGGTGTGCTGTGCCTGATTGGTAGCTTGTCATTGTCAACCATGGAGAAGCAATAATGAGCGAGTCGACGTTTCAGGCGTTGATCAATACGTTGCCGCAGCAAGGGCGCGCACCGTGGATTGGGCTGCGTCCCGGTCGCCGCGAACCCGTGCAGGTGGTCCACGGCGTGGAGGCAAGCACCACGCAAGGCTTGATCGGCGACCGCTACAGTGGCCGCTCCGGCCAGCGTCACATCACGCTAATTCAGGCTGAGCATCTGGCGGTGATTGCCAGTTGTCTTGGCGCGGCCGCCGGATCAACGATCCGGCGTACACAGAAGCTCAGGCAGGTAGGGCTTGTCGTAGTTGGGCGGGAAGTTCGTGTCCACGCCGGGTAGCACCTCATGCCCCACATTACGCGGTCTAAACGGCCGGCCGTCCGGTCGCGTTTGCGGCGGGCCGCCGTCAAAGGTAAACGAACGCAGCGCCGAGTGTCGCATCCACACGACCAATTCCGGATGCAGGCAACCGTCGTCTTTTTGCACCAGCTCATGATAGTGCACGTAACCTTGCAGCATGCGTGCCTGCGCAGTTTTTGGTGTCCACGTTGAGATCAGAACATCGACCCAGTAGAGCTGTTGATGATCTTCGGCATCCGACGACCAGAAGCGCGCGCCCGGTCCGCCCTTTACCAATGGACCGGTGTTGTGATGTTTGCCAATGAAATGCTTGGCCGAACCCAGGTCCCGCGCGGGCGACCAGCAGTGGCCCGGTACATCCTGAGGCTGTCCTCGTTGGGCAAAGTTGAGCTCAAGCTCGGTCCCGGCGAAATACCAGGTCTTGTTATCAATAAAGATCTCCATGCGGTGGGTAAAGCCGAAAAAATCAGCTACTCCTGGATTGGCGAGGCAATCGGGCAGCTCGTCGGCCGTTGCGGTGACCGGTACGGCCACCGCAGCCGCCGCGCTCAAAAAGAGCGCGGCGGCGTTGAGGCCAGAGAAAATGGATGGTTTGTGTTTCATTTAGTAACTCCCGCTGCGCCTAAGGCGCCAGCCCACTGGGACCAGGTGCGCCGAAAAAGCTCTGTCGCATCAAGCCAAGATCGGCGACATTCACGACGCCATCGCCATTGAAATCGGCATCGGCGTCGTCGCTGAAAAAGACCAGTCGCAACAGACCCAGATCACTCACGTTGATGACGCCATCGTTGTTCAGATCGGCGTCGCAAATGTTGCCGAAGCCGTCGCCGTTGCTGTCTGTCTGATCGGCATTTGCAACTTGTGTACAGT